>NZ_VYIX01000142.1 GCF_009755885.1 Brachyspira sp. SAP_772
AATTATTTTTTAGAAGAGTATCTCTAACTAGTATAACAAATTAAGCATAAGACAAATTAAGTATAGTATTTAAAGTTCTTGCTCTTAATAAAGAACAAGTTTTATAAAATCTTATACTAATATATACAATATATAAACAATAGTTATAATTTGTATTATACTTATTAGCTTTGTTGTTGTATGATATAAAACATTAAATTGTATTGGCAAAATATGTAAAAGTATTTTTGGCCAATATTTTTTTAAATATTTGATTTATATTTTACACTAATAAGATATTTTTTAAAAAATAAAAAATAATTAGGAGAGATTATTATGAAATTTGAAGAGTTAAAAGTTGGAATGAAGGCTGAAATTTCCAAAACTATAACCGAAACCGATGTAATTCTATATGCAGGAATTACGCTTGACACAAACCCAGCCCACTTAAACGAAGTTCATGCACAGCAAACTATGTTCAAGCATAGAATAGCTCATGGAATGCTTACTGCAGGACTTATATCGGCAGTATTAGGAACAAAACTTCCAKGAGAAGGAACTATCTATATGGGACAAGAATTAAAATTCTTAGCTCCAGTATATTTCGGAGATACAATTACAGCTACTGCTGAAATTATAGARCTTATCCCTGAAAAAAACAGAGTAATACTTTCAACTACTTGTACTAATCAAGATGGAAAAGTAGTTTTAAGCGGAAAAGCAACTGTAATGAAACAATGAAAAAATTAATTATATATT
>NZ_VYIX01000143.1 GCF_009755885.1 Brachyspira sp. SAP_772
ATATTTTTAGATTCAATGTCTTCTTCTGCTTTAGGTAAAAATCTTAAAGATTATATTCCAGATGCTTGGAACAGATTTGTTGCTTCAAATACAGATGGAGTTGTATATTCTGATAAACTAGTTCAATCTGAAATTACTTCTAAATGGGCTATGCCTGCTATAAAGCCAGTTAAAGATTCATATAATRTTACAATAGGATATATTTATATTTTTCTAGATTGGTATATGCTTCATCAAACTCATTTTGCTAATATTGATTTGGGAAAAACAGGAGGACTTTTTATAACTACTGACAAATTATATAATATAATGGATTCTTTATATGAGAATATAGCAGTTATGAAAATAAATCCTATATATGAGGAAGCTTTTAAAAGCGGTAATATAAGCGGTAACCTTACATATAATCTTGGCGGACAAAAAAGAACTGCTGCATATCATAAATTAAAAAATCAGCCTTGGATAATAGCTCTTGCTATGATGAATTATGAGATATATGAACAAAACATGAAATTGATAATAGCTATAAGTATAATAGGAATAATATCTATTGTTATTTTGGCTATACTTGTTAATTTRTTTATAAGAACAATTACTAAACCATTAGAAATAGTGGTAGAAGAGGCATCAAAGATAGAACAAGGTGATTTAAGCCGTTCAGAGCAGCGCATAAAATCTAGAAAAGATGAGATAGGTATTTTATCAAAATCTTTTGTTAGTATGAGAAATAAATTA
>NZ_VYIX01000144.1 GCF_009755885.1 Brachyspira sp. SAP_772
ATAATTTAATAGCATTAGCTGTTGCTTCTATTCTTCCAATTTTGTAAAGATATGAAGGACTTTTATAACTCATAAGCATAGTAGTTAAAGTTTTAATATCCATTTTTATAATATATCTATCTTTAGAGTTTCTTTTATATTCTTTTGAWATTCTTTTGCATACAGTTTGTTTATCTTCATTCCAATAAATCATAAAGCTCGCATTATTCCACTTAGCCATATCATCTTTTATTATTAAATTAATTTTTTTATTTTTTGGTTTTCTCAAGAAAGGATAATTATTAATAAAYCCTTTAACATCAGTAATTCTCGCCATAATATATGGTCTTATAGTCTCTTTTATTTCGCTGTCTTCAAGAAGGAAAGCTATAGGCTCATTTGTGTAATTGTATCCTTTAACTTCATCAACCATAGAGAAATGTGCAGATATATAATTCCAAAGCCCAAGCCTAGCCTCAAAATTAATATAAACCATCTCTTTTATATGAAACACATCATTTTCAATAACATAAACCAAATAACCCTCAGCCTCATTTTTGTCATTATAATATAAAGCAACTATAGTATCATCAACTTCCCATCTCCAATACTCTTCCCACTCCAAATCGCCGCGAATTAAAGCACCATGCCTAGCATAAGAAAATTTATTATAAAGCTCTTTCAAATCATCGCTGTCTGTAGAGACTCTCTCCACTCTCCCTTTACTAGTCATAGTTTTAGGAAGCTGAGTATC
>NZ_VYIX01000145.1 GCF_009755885.1 Brachyspira sp. SAP_772
TTTTTTACATATATAATAGTAAATCTGCCTATATGGTATATTATACTATACTTTTTTATATACAGTCATAAAATTCCCTTCTTCGGTATTAAAATAATAGCAACTATATTTTCTGTAATATCAATACTAAAATATTTTGATATATGGAAAAACGGTCTAAATATACAAATMGCTAGAAAAACTATAAGACTCTTTACAGCAACTTCTATAATCTCTTCAGTATTAGAAATAGCATTATATAATATAATAAATAAAGATGTTTTTATATATACATCTATAATAGCTGTAATTGCCTGTTTATTARTAAATGGAGGTGCCGTTTCTTTAACTCTGCTTTCATTCAAAATAGCTACACTTAAATTAGACYTAGAAACYAATATTAATACTTTCTATATCCCAATTAYAACTAAAATCCTCTATACTATTTATTTCTTTTTCTTTTCTGTTGTATTRGTATTTTTAATCTATTCAATCAATGTAAATGAAAATTTATATATCAATAATTATATTAATAACACATTAAAYGAAATAATAAAAATAGATGATAATATATATTCATTAAACAATAGTATAAAAAATGATTTAAATATTTATAATAGAGTTATAAATAATGTTTATTCAAATAGATATACTCAAAATAGAGATATTTTAAAAACAGAAATAGAAAATAGATTATCTTATATAGACAGAGTATTAAAAAATAATTATAAAGCAATTTATATAAATATAGAT
>NZ_VYIX01000146.1 GCF_009755885.1 Brachyspira sp. SAP_772
AATTGCCCCATTCTGCCTACACCTATAAGAGAAATATTTACTTTATCCATTATCATAATATCCTTTTTTAATTACTAAAATTTTATAACTATAAAGATTATAATTATAATACAGCAAAATTCAATAACAAATTAATATTTTATTTAATAATAATTTATTGTATAGTCATCAAATATTTTTATATAGAAAGTTTATAAAAAATAATATATACTAATAAAAAAATTAATTTTAGGAAATATAAAAATAATGGGAAGCGTATTTGGTAATAATTTAAAATTAAGCATATTTGGTGAATCTCACGGAGAGGCTATAGGCTGTGTATTAGACGGATTTCCTTATGGAATAAATATAGATAATAACTTTATAGAAAGCGAAATGGATAGAAGAAGAGCCAAAAACAATAAACTCTCTACAACAAGACAAGAAAGCGATAAAGTTGAAATATTATCAGGCGTTTTGGATAATATAAGCACAGGTATGCCAATAGCTTCTATTATAAAAAACGAAAACAAAAGAAGCGGAGATTATTCTAATTTAAAAGTATTGCCTAGACCATCGCATAGTGATTATACCGCTATGCTTAGATATGAAGGTTTTAATGATATAAGAGGAGGCGGGCATTTTTCTGGAAGGCTTACGGCTCCTTTAGTATTTGCCGGTGCTTTGGCTAAATTAGCCCTTAAAGAAAAGTTTGATATCAATATAGCAGGACATATAAAACAAATATACA
>NZ_VYIX01000147.1 GCF_009755885.1 Brachyspira sp. SAP_772
TTGGAGTTGGAATAAATCAATATTCTCTTACAAATGAAAATCTAACTCAGCAGCAAGAGACTAATTTTAATAATATAGTAAAAAAAGAAAATAGAAAATCTGGAGTTGGTTTTGATTCTGGAGTTTTATTAAATATAGGCTATAGATTTAATATTAATAGAGATATGAGTTTTAGTTTATTAGGGGAGATAGGCTATTCTCATGATGAGTTTTCTTTTTTTAGAGGAGATGATAATAATAAAAATACTTCTGTTTATATGTTTGAAAGTATTGTTTTTGGAATATATCCGAAATTAAATTGGAAAAAATTCTCTTTTGGTTTGGCAGGCGGAGTAAAAGTGCCTTTATATGTTAGGTCTGTTTCTTCATATTATAATTATACAAAAAATGAAATTGATAGAAACATTGAAAATTATAATGCTTTTCAAGTAAAAAATATATTTAATATTCCAGTAATACCATATATAAAATTTTCAGTAGACTATACTATTTATACAGATAAAAAAATAAATTTTGTTTTAGGCGGGTATGTTGGATACGACTTTGGAGTTTCTCTAAAAACACCTCTTTTAAACAATCAAAATGCAAATCTAACCAAATTAATGAAACAAAAYATATCAAGCTTTGACATAGGTTTTCAAGTTGGCATAAAAATATTGCCTAATTATTAAATTTATATTTAAGTTTTAAGGAGCAAAAATGAAAAAAACACTATTTATAAAATTAA
>NZ_VYIX01000148.1 GCF_009755885.1 Brachyspira sp. SAP_772
AAAAAGTTCCGTGAATATTTACTTTTGTAGATTTATTAGCCTCTATGATTGTTTTATCGAATGCTTCTATATTAAAGCTTACACTTCCTTCGCAGATGCCGTTTACTTCTAAAGTGTTTCCATTATCATAAAAATTAAGCATTATATTTCCGCTTGCTGAAACTGATGAGATATKGGGTATAATATATTTTGTGATATTGTCTATTACCTCATATTGAGTGCTTGATTTTCTTATAATTTTACTTTTATTTACTTCTACATCTGTGTCTGTATCTATTCCTATTATTAATGATGTTGGTATTACGGATATAATATTTCCAGATTTTRAAATTTCTATTTTAAAATTTTGTAAATRCACTTCTCCTGCTGCATCAGAATATGCAATCAATGTTCCATAATATATTCCAGCATAATCATCAATATTTTTATATTGATTATTGCTTATATTATTGCTGAAAGCTAAATTTGTAAGTATTAACAAAAAGATAAATATTTTTCTCATTAATTTAAATATATCAATTTTTAATATACTTATTAATAAAAAAATAATTAAAAAATATCATTATAAGCTTTTAGCCCATAACTAGATTCAGCATTTTTTACAGCATTATTAATAGCCCTTCCCATTACAATGGCAGCCAAACTTCCAACAGCATCAATACTAGCCTTAATATCTCCAACAGACATAGCATAAATACTATCCCCATCTAATGTAGTATGTACAG
>NZ_VYIX01000149.1 GCF_009755885.1 Brachyspira sp. SAP_772
AGCTAAATCTTTTTTAATTTCTTCTTCTGATTTATATTTAGATTCTACAGCAACATAAGCATCTCTCATTTTTTTCTCAAACTCTGCTTCTAAATATACAAGTTCAAAAGTGTCAGAAATTTTCATCATAAAAATGAATTCATCTTCAGCAAAAATCTCACCAAACTTTCCGTTTCTATCACCTTTACAAGGAACCCCAATCCAGCTTCCGCCAGCTTTTTTTACCTCTTCAGAAACTTGACTAGCTAATTTTTTTAATTCTTCAGGGTGAAGATTACCAATATAAGTTTGATTAGGTGCATAATTTACAACATCTTCAAAAGGTCTAAGATGTTTTTTAATATTTTTTAAATAATCAGAATTAGGATTAACTTCTCTTTCAACTGTTTGCGTAGTACCATTATTAATAACCATATCAGGTGCATGTACTAAGCTATAAGCAGCAGCTTTTAATACAGCAAAACTCATCTTTTATTCTCCAAAATATTTATATTAATTAAAATAAGGGGACATACAAGTATTATTAAATATTTGTACTCCCCTTTTTTATTTTTATGATTCAATAAAACAATTAATTTTCAAAAACTGTTTGAGAATCTACAGGAGTTGTCAAAGCTTTTAAAGCTCTTTCAACTAATGTACGTCTTAATTTTTTCTCATCCTCTTTAGATAAGTTTGGATTACCTAATGGGTGAGGTATAGCAACAGCAGGAACTATTCTGTT
>NZ_VYIX01000150.1 GCF_009755885.1 Brachyspira sp. SAP_772
ATAATATCATCTTCATATTTTAAAGATTTTACAGTTATAAGCTCTTTTTTATTTAGAGTTTTATCACTTTTAAACTTTACTTTTAAATATTCGCCGCTTGTGCCTATATAATAATTATTCTCCAAAAYCTCTTCAACAATAACATCTAATTTTCTRCCTAAAGCATTATTATAATAATTATCTTTCATTTTGTTGTTTAATTCATTTAAAAGTTTTGCTCTTTTTARTTTTCTTCTATATCCTATTTTGTTTTGCATTTTTGATGATGGGGTATTTTCTCTGTCTGAATATCTAAACACATGCATTTTTATAAACTTTGATTTTTCGCATAAATTGTATGTATCATTAAAATCATCATTTTCTTCTTCTGGAAASCCMACCATTACATCTGTGCTTATTGCCATATTGGGATTAACTTTATATAGCTTTTCTATGGAAGTTAAATATTCTTCTCTTGTATATCTTCTGTTCATTAATTTTAATATTTTATTGCTTCCAGATTGTAAAGGAATATGAGCATGAGGGCATAATACATCTTTATTTTTAAAAAGGTTTATAAGYTTATCGTCAAAATAAATTGGCTCAACAGATGAAAGCCTTATTCTAATGCCGTATTTAGAAGAATGTTCTAATATGTTTTTTAGTATATCAGCAAATTTTATTTCGTTGTTAAAGTTGTAAGAGCCTCAATTAAGACCTGTTAATACTATTTCTTTATAATT
>NZ_VYIX01000151.1 GCF_009755885.1 Brachyspira sp. SAP_772
ATCTTTGAAAGCWGAAATTGAAACTCTAAAAAATAGTGATGAGAATATAAAAAAGATAGAAGCTTTRGAAAATGAAAATAAATCTTTGAAAGCTGAAATTGAGGCATTAAAAAAACAGCTTATTGAAAAAACAAAAAAATAAAGGGATATATTATGAGTGAGGAGTTTTATTTTAAGCCAAGTGTAGAAGAGTTTAAAACGCAATTTAAGGCTTTTGCTTTTAGTGATGATGAAAATAATATAGATAATCAAAGTCCTAATATAATAGATATAARATATTTAGATAATCTATTATTTAATAAAACTTTAGAAGTAAAAAAAATAATAARTGATAATGGTTATGAGCTTCCTACAGCTGAAAATAAACTCCCTACTTTTAGTATTAAGCAATATATAATGTTTACTGTYGCTGAAGTTTTTACATCTGTTTATGCTTCTAATAGYGATTTAATAAACTATATAAGAGAAAARTCAAAAGAATATAAAGAACAATTTATTAATRATTTTGGYTCAATAGTAACRAGTGATAGAAGTTATTCAAATATATCTTTAGATGGAGATGTACCTAAACAATGAATAATAAAGATTTAGACAGAGTAGGCAGATTTTTATATGAATTAGCACAATTAAATATACAGTTAAAAAAAGGAGATTTCTATAAAGAACAATATTTAATGTTTCTAGATAATTGGCAAAATGAAGAGCTTGATAATATTTTTAAT
>NZ_VYIX01000152.1 GCF_009755885.1 Brachyspira sp. SAP_772
TTTGAGCCTACTATAGAAGTATAACTTTTCATCTCAAAATTGTTATACTTAAATAGTTTAAAACCAAACTCTATATTAACACTTGTCTTTATAGTATCAGCACTGCTGTATAACCCTATAGAAAAAAATCTATTATCTATTCCAGATAAAACTTTATTTTTTTTATCTTCCTCCTCTGTATATGCAATATCAAAAAAACTTAAAGTTATAATATTTATTACAGCAATATATTTATATACYTTCATAATAATACCTGTTTTCTATTCATCAAATTCAATATTTGTGTTTTCTTTATATTCTTTTATGGTCTTTATACATACAAAAAAATAAAAATATTTTATTGTAAGTAATACAACTAAAGCAATTCTTGCATGCAAATTATTTACTAATATAAAAGCAATTATAAGCATAATACTTACAGGTATGAGTATGCTAAGTTTAGATTTTAATGTCATAGCTTTTGATTTTACAAAACTCTCTAAATGTTTTTTATAAAGTTTTGTTGATATAAACCAATTATGAAACTTTTGAGAGCCTTTTGCAAAGAAAAAAGCAGCAAGCAAAAGAAATGGAGCAGTTGGAAGTATTGGAAGAGCTACTCCTATTATTCCAAGTCCCATAAACAAAAAAGCTAAAACTATGTATAATATTCTCATAAACAAAKCATTCCTAATATATCATAGTGAACAATGTTCATTATAAATTAATAGTACTTTTTAGTC
>NZ_VYIX01000153.1 GCF_009755885.1 Brachyspira sp. SAP_772
AATTTTAATAAAATTTTTAGTAATGAATATAGTCAGTCTAATGCTATAAGGTATTTTACAATTATGGCCCATGCTAGATATGAGGCTTTTGATTTACTTAATGAATATGATAAAGTATTATATTTAGATACAGATGTAATAATACAAAAAGATATAATAGAAATATTAGATATGAATGAACATGATATGTATGCGGCTTTTGAAAAAATACCTATAAGAATGAATTTAGAAAATAAAAATTTTATAACAATATCTGATAAAGAATTAAAATATAATATAGAAAAAATTGTATTTAATTCTGGAGTACTACGTTTTAATAAAAAAATGATTAAAAATAAAAATGGAATAAAAGAATGGTGCTATAATAAATCAGATGAATGGAAAGCTGCCGATCAAATAATATTAAATTTGATGGTTCAGGAATTTAATGTTGATATTGCCGATTTTACTGATAAATATAATAGATATGTATTAGATAATCTTGAAGATGCTATTATAATTCATTCATATACTTGGAATTTAAAATTTTGGGATGGAATATATAATAAAGATTGGGAAGAAAATAATAAAGTATGGATTTCTTTTGGTGGATTAAAATATAAACAGAAATTTAAAAAAAAGATTATCAATTCTATAGTTTGGTGGATTCCAAATAAAAGTTTGAGAGATAAAGTTAGAAGTTATTTTTATCAAAAAAATTATATTAKATAGAGATTTCAAA
>NZ_VYIX01000154.1 GCF_009755885.1 Brachyspira sp. SAP_772
AAATGAAATGCTTGAGAAATATGACAAAAGCCATGAGGTATTAATTGACTATACTAATAAAAAGCTAGAAGAACAAGTTAAAAAGAATGATGAGTTTCTCAAAACTATTAATAACTCTATAAATATAAGATTTGAAGAGCAGGACAAAAAAAATAAAGAGTTTAATGATTTAATAAACAAAAATCATAATGAAATAATAAAAACAACAAATGAAATGCTTGAGAAATATGATAAAAGTCATGAGGTATTAATTGATTATACTAATAAAAAGTTAGAAGAGCAGAATATTAAAAATAATGAATTAATTAAAACTATTAATAATTCTGTAAATACAAAACTTGAAGAACAGGACAAAAAAAATAAAGAGTTCAATGACTTAATAAATAAAAATCATAATGAAATATTAGCAAGAACAAATAGCATGCTTGAAAAATACGACAAAAGTCATGAGGCTATTATAGATTATACAAATAGAAAAATTGAAGAAAATGATATAAAAAATAAAGAGTTCTTAAAAACTCTAAATAATGCAATGAATGATAAATTGCAAGAGCAAGAGAAGAAAAATAATGAGTTCAATCAGTTAATCAATAAAAATTATGATGAAATACTTTCTAAAGCAAATAATATGCTTGAAAAATATGACAAAAGCCATGARGTATTGATTGATTATACTAATAAAAAAATAGAAGAACAAGATATTAAAAATAAAGAATTCTTT
>NZ_VYIX01000155.1 GCF_009755885.1 Brachyspira sp. SAP_772
GGTTAATAGAAGATATTGCACAAACTATAAAAGATAATTATTCAAGCAGTTTTTATAGAGGTATTAATATCGTATTTGATCTTCTTAATTATGGTTATATATTTTTTTCTTTTGGTGCTTTTTTAATGTCTTATGCTATTTATGATATTTTAGATAAACCGGTTAATAGAAGATATTGCACAAACTATAAAAGATAATTATTCAAGCAGTTTTTATAGAGGTATTAATAAAGTATTTGATCTTCTTAATTATGGTTATATATTTTTTTCTTTTGGTGCTTTTTTAATGTCTTATGCTATTTATGATATTTTAAATAAACCCTTTCAATATAGAATAGGGGTGATAGTKGCATTATATTATTTATTTATGAGTTTGGGKAATGGATACAGCAATTATACTATTAAAATCAGCGACAAAAGACGATACCTTTTTTATCAAAAATATAAACCAGCATTTTTAACTATTATTGTTGTAAGTGCATTGATTATGTTTTATCTTGCATATAATGTTGATATTGGTATATTAATGCTTACAATATTATCTACGCTTTTAGGAACTGCATACAATATTAGCTTTGAAAAAAATGAYAGATTTAATCACTCTTTCTTCTTTAGATTATTTAAAAAATTAGTTCCATTTAAAGCTATAATTATATCTATTGCAGTTACAACGCTTTTAAATGGTTCTATACTGCTTCTTAATAGAAACATATTAAAAG
>NZ_VYIX01000156.1 GCF_009755885.1 Brachyspira sp. SAP_772
AACTAATAAAGCTACTTTTCACAGGGCAATAGATGTAAGTTCTAATTTAAACGAGGCATGTGAGGATATTATATCGCTTGGTTTTGAGAGAATACTCACTTCAGGAGGTGAGGCTAATGTTATGAGCGGTATAATAAAATTAAAAGAATTGGTTGAAAAATATAATGATAAAATAATAATAATGCCAGGAAGCGGAATAAACGAAAGAAATATTGAATATATAAATGACACTGTTAAAGCAAATGAATATCATATGACAGCAAACAAAACAGTTGAAAGTGTTATGCAATATAGAAATGAAAACGTGTTTATGGGGGCAAGTTTAAGACCGCCTGAGTTTAGCGTTAAATATACCGATGAAAACAAAGTAAAAAATATAAAATCAAAAATATAATATTGACATAAATTTATATTTAATTATGATATCTATTCAATAATTTAATAAATAATTWAAAAAAATATAAAAATATGAATAAAGAAGAATTAGTTTCTACATTAAAATATGCTTTTCCAAAGACTATACCAGTTCTTATAGGGTATTTATTTTTAGGTATGGCCTATGGAATATTAATGAAGGCAAAGGGTTTTAGTACTTTTCTTGCTATGTTTATGAGTATGGCCGCCTACTGTGGAAGTATGCAGTATGTTGCTATAAATTATTTGTTTTTAGCTCCTTTTAATCCTATATATGCTTTTATATTAACATTAACAGTAAACT
>NZ_VYIX01000157.1 GCF_009755885.1 Brachyspira sp. SAP_772
GATGTATCCCATAACTTTAAGGAGAGGAAACTCGTATCTTCTTGTAGCCAAAGTAATAACACCAACACCATAAAGCGATGTAGCACCAAGCAAGAATGCTATAAATATAAGTATTTGTACAAGTAAATATATTGTAGCTATTTGATTTTTATATGCCTGATATTCATCATTTCTAAAGCTGTAGTATGATACTTCACTGCTGTCGTCTAATAKAGTTTTTATATCATCTTGACTAACATCAGAAGTTAAAAATACAGAATTATAAACATTTTGTACTTCAAAAGTATCTTCTGCAAAATCTTTATCCATATAAATATAAAACATACCTTGCTGTTCAACAAGCTTACTAACTTTCACTCTTCTTGATACGCTGTTTCCAACAGTATATAGTTCTATACCTATATAGTCATTTTCTTTTACTTTTAATTTATCTGCCAAATATTTTGGAATCATTACAGAATCTTCTTTACTATCATTATATGGTATGTCAAGAGAAGAAAATCCGTCTTTATATATCAAAGTAGGCAAATAAATACTTTCRCTATCATCATCAAAAGCAGGATAGAGCCTTGATTGATAGATGGCAGCCTTRTCATAATATTTTATACTATCATTAGTRAGTATATCAGTATYATCTTCCCATTTTGTAGGAGTTATACTAACAGAAGCATCATATAAAGCAAATTTCTCATATAGAGTATATAAGAAATAATTTA
>NZ_VYIX01000158.1 GCF_009755885.1 Brachyspira sp. SAP_772
AATTTATTTATTATCAAATATTAAATCTACTTTTAAAAATTTTAATATTTCTATATAAACTATTGCTATAGTTTTATAAGTGTTTGCATATATTAGTTTTTTTAATAGTTCTATAAAATCTAGTATAAACTTATTGTCTTTTACGTTTTTTATAAAATCATCTAACGGCATAATGCTAACTATTTTTTCATTAGCATACAATGTGTTTCTTATGTTATAGTTATTTATCTCTTCACAATTGCTTATAAAAGGAGATGATAATATTTTAATTAAATTATCTACATCAATGTTTATTTTATCTTTTTTATCAAGCACAGTAAATACAGACATTAATACAGGTATAAGAGGCATTTTCCATATAAAATTYCCTCTTCTTTCATTAAAGTTAATATTACATTCTTTTAATCTTTCAACTATAATRTCATGATATTTATCAGCATCAGAATAAATTATAGTAATATCTTCTAAAGAAATATTTGATTCTATTAGTTTTATTATTTCATCTAATACAGTATTAACTTCCTGTTTTATGCCRAATGCTGTTATTAATTTTATATTATCTTTTTCTATRTTTTTTTTGTTTATTAATGACTTTGCGAAATTAAGTTATGGCATGATATTCCTATAGAAGTTTTGAATCCTCTTGATGCATGAGAGGTTGTTTTTCTCTTTTCTTTTCTTGCTGTGTAATTATTGTATAGATAGCTATTTAATAC
>NZ_VYIX01000159.1 GCF_009755885.1 Brachyspira sp. SAP_772
CATCCATCTAATAAWRCTCTCAAATCTTTTGGAATATTACTCATCTCATCAAAAGAGATAGCATATTTTTTATATATCCAATTTAATATTTGAGATGCATGAAACTTAGGAAAATTATTTTCAATRCAGAATTTAGATAAATCCTCTTCTGATACATTCATTATAGATATTTTTTTTGGCATATAACTTAATTTTTTATTATATATTTTTTTATAGCTTATAACCTATAAGCTTATTAATCAAACTCCTCAGCAGCTTGTTTTAGGTTTACTAGGTTTTGAGCTGCTTGAAGAAGAAGATGATGATGTGCTATTTTTTCCTTTATAATCATTAACATAAAAGCCAGAACCTTTAAATATTACACCAGCATTTAAAGAAATTATTCTTTTAGCASTTCCYTTACATATAGGACATTTAGCTTTAGGTTCAGCAGTCATAGACTGGAACTCTTCAAACTCATGTCCGCATTTTTTACATTTATATTCATAAGTAGGCATAATTTTTTATCTCCAATTAATTTAATAAAATAATTAAACTATTTTAACAAARAAATATATATCAAAATAAAAATCTGTCAAGTAATTTAATTTAGTTTAGAATAACTATAAGCAATATTCGCAGCTACACGGCAATTATTATAAACTAATTCTTTATTAGCTTTAAGGCTCTTGTTTTCTGTTACACTATGAAGCTTAGCCAATATAAAAGGAGTTA
>NZ_VYIX01000160.1 GCF_009755885.1 Brachyspira sp. SAP_772
ACAAATGGTATCCAAGCTATAATATGATGATATTTATCAAATACACCATCTTTTGATTTTATTACTTCATCGTCTTTATTAAATAAATTWAACATATTACACCTATAATGTTCATAAAAGTATAGTTACATATACTATAACATTATAATGAAAAATTTTAAACAAAAAAATGATAGTTAATTGTTTAGGAGCCATAGATATTGCACGTTTTTTAKTTAAAATAAAGTAGGTATTCCTTATAATATAAATAGCTAAATTTAAAGGAATACCTATKAAAGAATATACTTCAAATCAAAGAAAAAAGATAGTTCTAAAAATCAATAAAGTTAAGAATAAAGAAATATTAGCTTCTAAATATGATATTAGTATTAGAACATATTATTATTGGAAAAGGCAATTAGAAACTTGTTCTATTATAAAACCTAAATCTACTAAACCTAAAACTAATAAAAACAAATTGAAAGATAAAAAGATTATTAAAAGAATAATTGAGATAAGAAAATTATATGGTTATGGTAAATTTAAAATACAAAAACAATTAGAATTAGAAGCGATTAAAGTAGGAACAACCGCAATAGAAACTGTCMTAAAAGAAAATAATTTGTATAGAAGTAAAAAGAAAAAAATTAAAAGGAAGCATAATGGAAAACACGCTCAAAACTTTAAAGAAGCAGGAGAAAAAGTACAAATAGATACAAAATATGCTTTCTTTG
>NZ_VYIX01000161.1 GCF_009755885.1 Brachyspira sp. SAP_772
GATCGGAAGAGCATCGTGTTAGGAAAGGCTTCTAGTGTTTAAGTAGTTAGGCGTGGTATTTAAATCTGGATTTTTATATATTTCAAATAATTTTTTCTCTATTGCTTTTACCTGTTCTCCTCTTGTGCCTTTACCGTCTCTAAACTCTGCTAATTCTTCTCTTAGCATTTCATCAGTRAGATAATAGTATCTATGATAAGGACAAGGTATCATTTTTGTATCAAGCACTTGTTCTTTTATCCAAGCTATTTCAGTATTAATATTAGCAGGACCATTTTCAAAACCATCTAAATACTTCTCTAAAACTTCCTGAGTTCTATCAACACCTTTATGTATTACCTCTCTTCCCCAYAAAAAGTGATTTAATCCTCCGGCAACAAAAGTAATTTCTTCATCAGAAACATTCAATATTTCTGCTACACTTTTTTTCATGTTTACAGGAACATTRCAAAGACCTATCATTTTTATTTCTGGGTGATATTTCAAAACTGCTTCTGTAACTATTCCAGACGGATTAGTAAAGTTTATAAGATAAGCATTTGGAGATAATTCTTTTATATCCTTACAAATATCAAATATTACAGGTATAGTTCTTAATGCCTTAGCAAATCCTCCAGCTCCGTTAGTTTCTTGACCAATCATTCCATAACTTAATGGTATTCTCTCATCTCTTATTCTAGCATCTAGTAAACCAACTCTTAATTGAGTAGTT
>NZ_VYIX01000162.1 GCF_009755885.1 Brachyspira sp. SAP_772
TTAGTATAATAGTAATATTCATAATTTGTAACAATTGCAGTATTACTAGATGAGTCTGTTGCTGTGTATGTAATATTTGTAAATTGAAAAACTTTTCTTTCATAAGCTCTTTCAAAATCTACTGGAGTTAATTTTACATTGGTTGATGATTGAAGTCTTATTGTTTTATTATATTCTAATTGATTAGCTATTGAATCTGCTATTGCYAAAGTTAAATAGTTATAGTTAGTATTATCACTTAAATTTGTATAGACAAATATTTCTATTTTTGCAGTATCTGATGCAGTATAATATGGACGCACTTCTTCTACTGTAATAGGTCTGCCGCCAAAAGAATATAGCAGATTAGATATTATTAGAGTTAATACTAAAATATAATAATTTCTATGCATAATCAATTTTATTTAATTTTATAAATTTAATTTTATACTAAAAGACTTSTTTTATCAATATGTATATAAAAATATAATAAAACTTCTTGACAATACTATATCTTTTATATATCATTGCTTATCGAATATTTTTTATCTAATTATTATTTAATTTATTAATCGTATATACAAAAAGGAAGCAGCATAATTATGAAATCAGTAAAAAGCGAAATAAAATATCCTATTATATTTATAATACTATCTATACTTTTTTTTGCAAGCAATTTAACATTTTCTTATCTTCAAATGGGAGATGTTATTCTCTGGGACATAAAAAATA
>NZ_VYIX01000163.1 GCF_009755885.1 Brachyspira sp. SAP_772
AATAGGAAGAGTATTGAGAAGGGTGTGAGTGTAGGATATGGTCTTATAGTTCGAGGCAGTGGTGATAAATAAGGTAAAGAAGGTTGGCAATAATATTTTTAATTGTATGAAAATAAATGTACATATATCATAATTTAAATGATATATGTACATATTTTATATGAGGTTTACTATATGGTTAGACTAAAGGCTTTGAATATTTGCAAAAAGTTTCCTGGTGTAATAGCACTTAATAATGCATCATTAGAAGTCGAAGGTGGAGAGGTGTTAGCACTTTTAGGTGAAAACGGGGCTGGAAAATCAACAATATCTAAAATAGTATCAGGTGTTTATACTGCTGATAGCGGAGAAATATTTATAGATGGAAAAGAAGTTAGCATATCTTCTGTTTTAGATGCTGAGAAAAATGGTGTAAGTATAATACACCAAGAAATAATGCTAATTCCAGAAATGAAAATATTTGAAAATATTTTTTTAGGAAGAGAGATTAGAAAAAAAAATGGATTGGCAGATGATAAAAAAATGATAGAAGAGACTAACAAGTTTCTTGAGAAATTTAATTTTGATATTTCAGCCAATACCAAGGTTGGAAAATTAAGTATAGCACAACAGCAAATGATAGAAATCATTAAAGCTGTTTCATTTAATAGTAATATCATTTTCATGGATGAACCTACAAGTTCTTTGACAGATAAGGAAGTAGAATATTT
>NZ_VYIX01000164.1 GCF_009755885.1 Brachyspira sp. SAP_772
ATATTATTAGCCATATATCCAATATAAGTAGCCATTACTACAGTTCTTTTTTTAATGGGCTTTTTTAAAGGTATAAAACATTCCCATCTTAAACCTCTTAAAGCAATTATAACTACACTGAGTATTAAAGATATAATAAAATATGTTACATTAATATTTTTTACTACTTCAATAGAGCCTTTTATATCAATGCCTCTAAAAGCAAAGTATAAACATGCAATACTTATAATTATACCAATAGTGATATTAATAGCTGTTTTATATTTTTTATACATACGAACTCTCTAAATATTTATTTGTTACCTTACAAAGTTTTTTAATAATGATATAAAGTTTTCAAAATCATCAAGCATCTCTTTAGCTATATTTAAATTGAATTTTTCTAAACTAGGTATTTTATTAGCATTAAGAATCTCATTTTTAGTGCCGTTATTATAATCTTCTATAACATTTTTTACTATGCTTGTTAAATCTAATACAGAATTGTAGGCATTAATAATAATCTTGTTGCCTTCATCATCTAACTTTTTTACCATAGCTTCTATTAATTCTCTGCTTGTTAAGGCCTTATTTTTTGTAATAGTCCAGCCTTTAAATCTTTTGAAGTTTTCAGATTCTGGGCTTAATTGTGCATCAAAATTAACAATTTCTGTATTAGAATCGTTTAAAGTATAAAATGCATCAAGCCCCATAGAATTTCTTTCTTTATT
>NZ_VYIX01000165.1 GCF_009755885.1 Brachyspira sp. SAP_772
TGGCATAAAGGGCTGGCATAAAGGGCGGATATGATGCTGCTGTTAAGTTTATAGACAATATAAAACTATTTTCTCATCTTGTTAATGTGGGAGATGTTAAGAGTTTGGTTGCACACCCTGCTTCTACAACGCATTCTCAATTATCTGAAGAAGAGTTAATAAATGCAGGTATTACCAAAAACTTTATAAGACTTTCTATAGGAATAGAGCATATAGATGATATATTRTATTATCTTGATGAGGCTTTAACTATAGCAAGTAAATAATAAATCAAAAAATAGGGTAAGTTGTGTATGATAGAATATTTTAATTATAATAAARCTTTTAAATTTGAAAACTCTGCTGCTATAGATAATTTAAAAATAGCTTACACTACAAATGGTAAATTAAATGATAAAAAAGATAATGCCATATTAATTTGCCATGCTTTYACAGGGGAYAGYGATGTTCTAACTTGGTGGAGCAATTTTGTTGGCAAGAAAAAAGCTATAGACACAGATAAATATTTTGTAATATGTTCAAATGTGCTTGGAGGCTGCTACGGTACTACTGGTCCTTCATCAAAGAAACCTAATAGTAATTTGTGTTATGGTACAGATTTTCCAAGCTTTACTATGAAAGAYATTGTAAAGGCTCAAAAGTTATTAATAGATTATTTGAAGATAAATAAGCTTTATGCTGTTGTAGGCGGTTCTATGGGCGGAATTC
>NZ_VYIX01000166.1 GCF_009755885.1 Brachyspira sp. SAP_772
AACTTCATTAGCAACAACCGCAAAACCTTTACCTTGCTCTCCCGCACGTGCAGCTTCTACAGATGCATTCAAGGCTAATATATTTGTTTGTAAAGCTATTGATTCAATTATTTTAGTTATATCAGAAACCTTTTTACTAGACTCTGCTATATCTTCCATATTGTGTGAAGTATCCTCTACAGCATCAACACCTCTTTTTGTAGATTCAAATACCTCTTCACTCATTCTTTTAGCATCKCCAGCACTGCCAGCTGTTTCTTTTAATGAAGCTGATACAGATTGTATTGAGCTTGCTAATTCTTCTAATGCACTTGCCTGTGAATTAGCTCTGTCAGATAAATTAACACTAGCAGTTGTTATGGAATTAACTGAATTATTGATTTCATTTATTGAGTTAGTGAGATTGTATATTACTTTACCCAAMGTYTTTTGCATTTTACTTAATGCTCTTACCAATTCTCCAGCCTGATCTTTTTTATTTAATTCYTTTTCATTAAATTTTATATCAAAATTACAATCAGACATAGTTTCTATTATTTTTACAGTATTGTTTAATGTAGTAGAGAGCGGTTTAGCTATTAAWATTACAAGWMCAGACTCYATTCCTATAAGAAGTATAAATACTACTACAATTAATATGTAAAGCTTGTARAACATCGCATTAAGTTCTTTTTTAGATATATCAGCTACAAATATCCAATTTGTGTC
>NZ_VYIX01000167.1 GCF_009755885.1 Brachyspira sp. SAP_772
TGCAAAAACGGCAAAAGAAGAGGGATTTAATGACATAGCAATACTATTTGAGCATGTTGCAAAAATAGAAGAAGGTCATAAAAAGATGTTTGAAAGTTTTTTAGGTGATAAAGGTAAAGAGGCACCAAAATGGCAATGTCAAAAATGCGGATATATACACACAGAGAGTAAAGCACCAAAAAGATGYCCTGTATGCGAACAATATAGAGTTGGCGGAATAAATTAATAATAAATAATTACAAATTAAATTTATGGGGGTTATATATTATGTATACTAAAAAATCAGAATTTTTAGCAGAAATAATTGGCTCTATGTTTATAGCATTATTCGGATGCGGAGTTGTAGCATCTGTAGTTGTAGGAAACAATGGTGCTCCTATAAACATACATATTGCTTGGGGGCTTGCTGTAACATTTGGTATATATGCTTCCGGAAAAATAAGTGGGGCACATTTAAATCCTGCTGTTACTTTGGCATTAGCTGTTACAGGAAGATTTCAATGGTCTAAAGTTTGGTATTATATAGTAGCACAGATGATAGGCTTTTTTATAGGGGCTGCTATAGTATTTGCTGTTTATTATGGAAAATGGATAGAAGTTGATCCTAATTTTGAAAACACTGCGGGAGTTTTTGCAACTTTTCCAGCAGTTCCTGGTTTTTTATMTGGATTTATAGACCAAGTTGTGGGAACATTTATATTGATATTT
>NZ_VYIX01000168.1 GCF_009755885.1 Brachyspira sp. SAP_772
AGGGTTTAAGAGGGTTTAAGTATTTATACTCTCTTATGATGATGCCTTTAAGTAATTTGGAAGCACATCTTAAAAACATGGACTTTCTTACATTTGTACATCTTGAATATAAGTTTTTTATGAGATTTCTTCCTTCTGGTTTTAATGATATATACTTAGTTGCTTTTGGAAATGTAGGTTATGGAAAATATTTTGAAAGCAGTATTGATAAAGGCAATTTATTATATGTTGTAGGAGGCGGAATAGGCTACAATCTCTACGGCTCAACACCTTTACAATTGACTTTCGGTGTTGATAATAATAATAGTTTGGTTATGAATTTGATAATCAGCACTATAGTATTTTAAGGAGGGTTTATAATGAGAAAGATTTTTACAGTTTTATTTTTAACTTTGATTTTTAGTTTTTCGGCTTTTTCGTACAGCAGAGATTTTAATGAACTTTATAATCTTTATTATATGGCTAATACCAATAAAGCTGGTGATTTATATAAGGCTATAGAAAAAATAAAAAACGGMAATTATGGAAARACAGAAAAGCAAACCTATGAGAATCTTATTTTACTTATGGATATATATATGAATCCTAGAAGTAAAAGGGAATCTTACAAATTATTGAATGATAATATAAAAAAGAATACTCCGTTATTGACAGAAAAAGATGCTGATTATATGGCTTCTGTTGCTGATGTGATGAGCAGTGCTAT
>NZ_VYIX01000169.1 GCF_009755885.1 Brachyspira sp. SAP_772
ATATTTGCTATAGCAATATATGGAATAAGAGTATATACAGGTTCACCAGTAGCAAAAGATTCTCAAAAAGAATACTTTGAAATTAAGCAAGGAGAAGGTGCTTATAATATATCAAAAAAAYTACAAGAACAAGGACTTATAAGAAACTCAAGATTATTCGTTGTATTAGCTAAACATTTAAAATATGACAGAAAACTTTTAAGCGGTTATTATGAGCTTAATAAAAATATGAGCATGATAGATATAATGAAGCATTTAAATAGYGGTAAACAGGCTATGGTAAGGCTCACTATTGCAGAAGGTAAAAATATATACGAAATAGCTAACTAYTTAGAAACTCAAGGTTTTACTACAAAAGAAGAGTTTTTAAAAGCATGTCATGATAAAAAAATATTGGAAAAATATAGTATTCCTTCTGATAGTGTGGAAGGATATATATTTCCTTCTACATATTATATAGTAAAAGGCAACCCTGCAGAAGTATTAGTTACTCATATGATAGATTCACTTTTTAAACAGTTTCCAGATTTGGAAGAGAGAGCCAAAAAAATTGGAAGAACTGTACATGAAGTATTAACTATGGCTTCTATTGTAGAGAAAGAAATGGGACCTAATGATAACCCTAAATTAATAGCTTCTGTATATTATAATAGATTACATATAGATAAAAGCCTAGAGGCAGACCCTCCAACAATTTATGCTATT
>NZ_VYIX01000170.1 GCF_009755885.1 Brachyspira sp. SAP_772
TCTGTTGTAAATACCGAGTTTAATGGAAGCAAAACAATTATAGTATACTATTCTTGGAATGGCAATACAGAAATAGTGGCTAATAAGATTAAAAAGATTACAGGTGCTGATATATATAAAATTACTACAAAAATYCCATATCCAAATGAATATGATGATATGGTGATTCAAGTAAAAGATGATATAGATAATGATAAGCTTCCAGAATTAAAYGGCAGTGTTGATTTGTCTAAATATGATAATATTATTATTGGATATCCAATATGGATAGGTGATATGGCTTTGCCTATGAAAAGCTTTTTGTCAAAAAATGATTTAAAAGGRAAAAATATAGCACCGTTTATATTAAGCGGAGGCTCAAGGGTATATARAAGTGTTTCATATATAAAAGATACATGTCCTGATAGTAAAGTTTTGAATTATATATCTATAAAAAGAAAAGATGTATCCGATTTGGACGGTAAAATAAATAATTGGATAAGAAAAATAAAAGTAGATATATCTAAATAATTTATTAATATTATGTTAATATTTGCATAAAGAAAAAAAATAGTATACAATTTACATAATAATATAATTGTTATTTGGAGATATATTTATGAAAATAGATAATAGAGTATTAATATCTGATGACGGTCATAGAATGTACACTTATATTTTTACTCCAGACACTCAGCCCAAGGCAATAGTACAAATAGTTCATG
>NZ_VYIX01000171.1 GCF_009755885.1 Brachyspira sp. SAP_772
AAAACTTTCTAATCTCATGTGCTCTGTCTATAAAAAAATCATATCTATTAATACTATCAACTATCAAGGAATAATAGATGCCAATTTCATTTATATTAGGATAATTAACATACAAATTAGATATACTGCTATATGCCTTCCAAAAACTTCCTTTTCTATATAATTCTATAGTATCTGCAAGCTTGCCGTATGCTAATGATTCATAAAAGTTTTTACCAATATATAGAGGCTTATTATTTTGTATAATGCTAATTTTATTAAGATAATAAATAGCTAAAGGATTATATCTATCAATTTTAAGCACATCAGTATAATATYTATTAGCAAGATTATAATTTGAAAGACTAAATGCTCTAGAACCTTGAGAAAGCAAATTATTTACATAAGTAGCCCTATCAGTATTGGCAATCTCTTCCAATTCAATTCTTTTATTTTCAATATCCTTTAATAATAATAAAATATTACCATCATTTCTATCATATATTAAAGCRTTTCTAGCGAACTTCTCAGCCTCATTCAAATTACCATTATCAAATTCCTGCTGAGCTCTTTGATATTCATATTCTTTAAGCGATAATTTATACTGATTGAAATGTTTATAATCTTTATTTGTATTGTATTCTTTTAACGCATACACCAATTTATTAGCCAAGAAATAATCATAAAAAGCAAAGAATGCTGTTAATACAACTATTAAAGCAAT
>NZ_VYIX01000172.1 GCF_009755885.1 Brachyspira sp. SAP_772
GCATAGAAGACTTGGGAGAAAATACTACTGTTTTAAAAAGAAATCTTAAAGTATCATATTATAATTATGCTGTTACTGAGTATAATAGCAAAAGATATAATAATGCTAATACTATATTAGATGAAGCTTTAAAAATATTTCCTAAGGACGCTGATTTTACAAGACTTCTTAGGTCTATACCTAAATAATTATTATGAGATTAATTATTATTTTATTTGTTTTTTTTAATATACATTTTCTCTACGCACAAGAAAATTATAATCTAAATAAAACTTTTAGAATAATAAGAAAGTTTGATAATTTGCTCTCATCAGACAATAAAGAATATGTTTTTTATATAGATGCTTCTTATTTGTTTTCGCCTGAGGGTAAATCAATATACAGCAATAATATTTACATGGCTAAAAAAGCTCTAGAAAATAATTCTAATGATATAGTTTATAGCGGRGTGATAAAATCTAGTACTCCGCCAGAAAATTATGTATATTTACTTCTTCATAAAAGACTCTATGATTATATATCAAAAAACAAATCTAACTATATAGATGAATTAATGCAAACTGATTTGCAAACATTTTATGATAATATAAGAGAGTATATTATAAAAGAAGAAATATATACCGGCAATTTTAAGTATATAAGATTTTTAACAAAAACAAAATACAAATACTATACAGGTAAAGATTAAATATTAAATAATTTT
>NZ_VYIX01000173.1 GCF_009755885.1 Brachyspira sp. SAP_772
GTTTTAACTCCTATTATAAGTAATGCTGAATGTTTAGATGATTATGACAGATTTTTGAAGAATCATAATAAAAAGTTAAAACTGCATATCAAAGTAGATACYGGCCTAAACAGAATGGGAGCAAAACCTAAAGATGTATTAAGCTTGGCTAATAAGATATTATCATACGGCACTTTAGAGATAGAAGGAATTAATACTCATTATGCTGCTTCTGATGGATTTGATGATATATCTAAAGAGTTTACAGAAAATCAAATAAAAATTTTTAGTGATGTTTTAAATGAATTAAAAACAAACGGCATAAAAATMAATAATGCTCATACTGCAAATTCTGCTGCATTGCTTTATTATAAAAATGCCTAYTTYGATATGGTTAGAGCAGGTATAGTAGTTTATGGATATACAGAGAAGCTGCATGACTTTGGATTTAAGCCWATACTAAATTTAAAATCTAAAGTTATTTTAACTAGAAAAATAAAAAAGAATGAAACAGTTTCTTACGGCATGACTTGGAAAGCTGATAAAGATACTAATATAGCTGTAATACCTATAGGATATGCTGACGGACTATCAAGAAAACTTTCTAATAATTGGGAAGTAAAAATAAACGGTAAATATTATCCTATAATAGGAAAGATATGCATGGATATTATAATGGCAGATATAGGAAATGAGGATAATATAAAAGAAGAAGATGAAGTT
>NZ_VYIX01000174.1 GCF_009755885.1 Brachyspira sp. SAP_772
TTTCCTCTGTAAATACTTATTCCGTAAAGAGGGTCTTTTCCGCCTAGCATATAACTTATTATAGGTCTGTAATGCAGAGGTTCTTTTTGTTCAGGATATATTTTCTCAAATGTTTCTGTGATAGCGTCGAAACCTGATGTATTTATCTCTTCGTTTAAATCTTCATTACTCATCATTTTATTCTCCGAATTATTATGTTAATTATTATAAAATACAGCATAAATAATAATTTTTCAAGGCTTTTATTAAAATATAAATAATTATTATTTAATTTATTTTGTTTTTATAAAAAATGATTGTAATATTAATTATATATGTTATAGTTGTTGAGAATAAAAACAAATTAAAACAAGGTTATGATTTTTAAACGATTTACAATAAAAAATATTCTGCGAATTAAGCAGTTTTATAATAATCTTAGAAAAAGATTGGAGATTGACTTTCGGTTGATTTCCAATCTTTTTTTTATTTCAACTAAAAATCTAAAAAAAATTTAGAATAATAGGAAGGCAAAATTTGAAACGTTATTTAATACTTGAAGACGGAAGTCATTATGAAGGCATTGGTTTTGGTGCTGATAATTTTAAAATAGGTGAATTAGTTTTTAATACATCTATGACAGGTTATCAGGAAGTGTTATCCGACTTATCATACTGCGGGCAAATAACTGTTATGACTTATCCTTTAATAGGAAATTATGGC
>NZ_VYIX01000175.1 GCF_009755885.1 Brachyspira sp. SAP_772
ATAGTAGTAGGAGGTACTATAGTTGGTTCTCCTAATACAGCATTGTTTCTTTCTATTACTGCTTTGTCTTTTAAATCAATAATTTCTCTTTGAACRTTTTGTTCTGCATAAACTCTTTTATAAATATCAGCTATATATGGAGCTGTTTGAGTATTATATTCTGTGATACCATATTGAGCTAATTGTAATTGGTCTTTTGCTTGRTCAAAGAATGCTTTAGCTTGCTCTGGAGTTGGAGCTGGTACATTGCTTGCTGCTTGTTCTATTAATTTTTGATAATAGTACTGAGCTTTAATATTTCTGATAGTAGCATCTATTGTAGATTTAGCTTCTTCTGTTTCAAAGAATTTATCTGTTTCTGCTTTTTTTAGCAAAAGTATTTGGTTAATTAAATCTTCTGCGTAGTTTTGTTTATATCTATTATCGCTCTCTATCATAGCTATTTGTTCAGGAGTTGCTCCTTGTGCTTTCATAGAGTTTAAGAATACTTTATAATCTTTATTAAAATTAGTTTGATTTATTGTAAAATCATCTACTTTTAAAACCCATTCACCTTCACCGCCTTGAAGATAAGCTAATGAATCTGAAGAGTTAGTAGTTTTTGTGTTTGAACAAGATACAAAAAATATCGATAAAACTATTAATGATAAAAATACTTTTTTAATATACATAAAAAATACTCCTTAATTTACAATACAACTT
>NZ_VYIX01000176.1 GCF_009755885.1 Brachyspira sp. SAP_772
ACTTCTATAATCATGCCGTCAGCACCTGCAGAAATTGCTGCAAGAGTTAAAGGAAGTGCCATCCAAGCTCTTCCGCTTGCATGTGAAGGGTCGCCTATAACTGGTAAGTGGCTCATTCTTTTTATCACTGGTATAGCTGATACATCGAAAGTGTTTCTTGTATATGTTTCAAATGTTCTTATACCTCTCTCACACAACACTACATTAGGATTGCCTTTATCTAATATATATTCAGCACTCATAAGCCATTCTTCCATAGTGTTAGCTAATCCTCTTTTTAAAAGTATTGGCTTTTTTAATTTACCAACCTCTTTTAAAAGTTCAAAGTTCTGCATGTTTCTAGCCCCTATTTGAATCATATCAACAGTRTTTTCAAAATCTTCTAAGTGTCTTATAGATACTATCTCACTTACAATAGGAATGCCTACTTCTTCTTTTGCTAGTTTTAATATTTTAAGTCCGTCAAGTGCCAAACCCTGGAATGCATAAGGGGAAGTTCTWGGTTTGAAAGCTCCTCCTCTAAGTATTGAAGCTCCTGATGCTTTTACACTTTTTGCTATATTTATTACTTGCTCTTCACTTTCTACAGAACAAGGTCCTGCTATAATTACTGGTTTTTCTCCKCCTATTTTTACTCCRCTAACATCTACTATAGTGTCTTCTTTTTTGAATGCTCTGTTTGCTCTTTTGAATGGTTCTTGT
>NZ_VYIX01000177.1 GCF_009755885.1 Brachyspira sp. SAP_772
CCTATAAAGTGCCAAATTATATTATTATAATTTTTGTTAAGCTCCTCTGCCCTATCCCTYAAACTCTGTGCCTTAGATTCTCCTAATGGYAAATTGATATTCAAAGACAAAAACTCTTTTATAGTTTCTATTGAAGAATATTTACTAACGGCTACAAYATCTATATTATAATTTATATTATATTTATCTTTMAGTGAATTTATATTTTCTATTATAGAATCATATTTATTTTTAATASYATCTCTATCCATCAATACACCTCTTAAATATTATAAAATCAATAAAAAATCTTTCAACTAAAAAATAATATTTACATAATAATCAATTAATTTATATTTGACAAATAACAATCTATAATATATATTCTTTAAAAAATACAAACAAATAAAAAAAATTATGAAAGAAATATTAAAAGAATATAATAATATTACYATAGATAATATAGAAGAAGTAGCTCAATATATATATGAATTGCTAAAAGACGGTGATTTAATTATAATGAATGGGGATTTRGGCTTTGGAAAAACTACTTTTGTAAGACTTCTTTCAAGACTGCTTCAAAGTGATGACATAGTAAGCAGCCCATCTTTTACTTTAATAAATGAGTATAATATTATATTAAATAACAAAGAAACTATACTTCGCCATGTTGATCTTTATAGACTTTCTTCTGTGGCTGAACTTGATGATATTGGATTT
>NZ_VYIX01000178.1 GCF_009755885.1 Brachyspira sp. SAP_772
GCATCATTCATGCTAGATACAATCATCTCTTCCAAAAGCTCTTTTTGGTTTTTATCTAAAAGACTTTCATCTACATTGAAATTTGATATACTATAATTTTTGTTAATYTCAAATGAAATTAAATTGCCAGGTGAACTATATTTTATAGAATTATCGCCCATATATAAAAAACTCCTAAACATAGCATTATTTTTATAATATATTGTTTTTTACAATTAATCAATATTATTATATTATGTTTTATATTAAATAAAAAATATTTTTATGATATATATTTAATAATTTTACAAAAGCAGATTCAAATAAATTACGATAATCTTTAATAGACATTTATTAAAAAGTGTACAAAAAATAATATACAAAAATAAAATAATGTAGCAAAATATGTATAAAATGTTTTATTTTTCRTTAAAAMAMTTATATAATAAAATATTTTTTCGACAAAAAAYGCATTATGTATATTTACTTATATAAAATATACTATATGCTTTTTATTAGAGACAAGCCAACAAATGGAGTTTATATTATGAGAAAGAAACTAAATTTTATTATAATATTTTTTGTGATAGCATTAAACCTTTATTCTTTCGACGAAGGATTTGTATGGGGATTAAGGGCTAATTTTAACGGCACTGCAACATTGCCATCTATTAGTGCATCAGACTTAGACAAGATAGGTGCTGCATACATGAAAGGTT
>NZ_VYIX01000179.1 GCF_009755885.1 Brachyspira sp. SAP_772
TTTCTTATTTTTAATTTAAGGATTATATCATATAAAGTGTATATATCCACTATTCCTATAGGAAAATCTTTATCATCAACAACAATAGCATAATCTAGTTTTTTATCTATCATCATATTAAACACATCATTAGTATCTGTATTAAATGGAACTTTTATATAATTTTTAGTAACTAGTTTTGATATATCTTGATTAGCAAGACAGCCTATATTCTTTTTTTTCATTTGTTTTGCTAAAACGGCAAACAAATCATTATATGTAACAACRCCAAAAATTTTCTTATTTGCATTTGTGATGATAAATAGTTTTGGAGGATTTTTTGATGATATAGCAACTAAATCTTGAAAAGTAGTATTTTTATATATTATTTTGACATTATCAGCCTTAATGTAATTTATTATATCAACATGCATATAACGAGCCTTTAATCAAAAAAAATATTAACAATACCAAAYTAATTTTAACATAAAGTCATATTTTTTTCAATTATTTTTTTAGCTTATTTTGAAGCTGCATAGTGTTTCTCTCCCAGAATATATTATCAGTGTAACCCTGTATTTCTTTGTTTTGCAAAGCAGATTCTATTCTTTTTTCTGCCCAAGCACAGTATGCTGGGTTTTGCTCTATGCCTGAGTAGTTTCTTCCTAATTTCTTAGCTACAACAGAAGTAGTACCACTTCCCAAAAATAATTGAAAAA
>NZ_VYIX01000180.1 GCF_009755885.1 Brachyspira sp. SAP_772
TTTTTATCTTCAAATAAAATATAGAGAAGTTTTATAAATGCTTCTTTAGGGTTAGCATGAATAATAGCAATTTTCTTTTTAAAATCTTCTATAGTGTTTGCTAAATCCTCTCTTAAAATAATTGCACTCGCCTTACTATTTAAAGCTGTTTCTATATATTTATTATTATCAACACAAACTATAGAGCCTTCTGATATATCATTAATAGGAGAGAGTGTTGTTATATTAATATTATCATCTCCWASTATTTTTATRGCATTCAAAAATTTAGAAATATCTTTAATATTCATGTTAGCTCCATTTACAAAGTTATTAAAAAATATATTTCATTTTATAAACAAATATGTTTTTTTGCAAATTTATATTTTTCTTATTATWTTTTTTAAAAAATAAAAAACGCTATAGATRATAAAATCCATAGCGTTTAATATTGTATTATTTACTATTATTATTTTGAAGTTARTGAAGYTAATAAATTGTTCATATCAGCTATTTCTTTTTCTTGGTCAGCTATTATTCTATTAGCAATCTCTTTAATTTTATCATCTTTTGTATAAGCTAATATTTGTTTAGAAGCATCAACAGCAGCCTGATGATGAGGWATCATTCCTTTAATGAAATCTATATCATTATCAGCACTAACTTCTATCATAGACATTTCCATCATCATATCATTCATKATTTTTTCTGCTTCATCA
>NZ_VYIX01000181.1 GCF_009755885.1 Brachyspira sp. SAP_772
CATCTAAAAAATTATCTTGAGCAAAAAGTATAGAAAAACTAAATATAAAAAGTATTATATATTTCATACAACATTACCCATCTAAAAAATTATCTTGAGCAAAAAGTATAGAAAAACTAAATATAAAAAGTATTATATATTTCATACAACATTACCTTAAAAAATACTACTATAATAGTTTATCGACAAAAGCCGAAATAACATAAGAAAAATTATATGTCTATTATATAAATATAATAAAGTTTTATTTTTATATAATTTTATAGTTCCTTATTTATTTTTATTAAAGCTCTGCTTATTATGTAATGATTATAATCAATGCTTTCTCTCATAGCMTCATAAAGCTTAAAAGAGCCTAAAATAGATTTATCATAATTACTATCTTCAAAGTCAAAGCCCTCTGTAATAGATTTTATAACCCTCTGCATTGTAACACCCAAAAACTCATTGAATTTGCTTATATTAAGTATCTTTATATCGGATTCGCTTAACTTCTCTAAAAGTTTATCTACTTTTCTATGCCTTTTTAATTCGCTGTTAATTTCATCGCATAATTTAATAGCATTTAATACATAAGGCTTAAGCTCTATTATTTCAACATCTATTTTCTCTAAACCTGTTTTTATATTTGATAATATTTTATTTTTTTTATTTACTTCTTCAGAGTTTTTATCTATTTCTATATTAATATTATCAAG
>NZ_VYIX01000182.1 GCF_009755885.1 Brachyspira sp. SAP_772
TAAATAAAATTCAACGTGCGGAGAAAGATTAATAAAATTAAAAAATATTGGGCGGGTGTTATAATTATATAGTAGATTAAAAAAGAAATTTTATGCAAAAATAACAAATTATATTAAAAAGTTAAAAGGGCGGGGAGTGTGATTAAAATTTTAATGGAATATATAAAAAATTAAGTATCAGCGTATATGCTATTAAAAACATATACGCTTTTTTAATTAGAATTTTAATATTTATTTAATTTATACGTTTTGATGAACATTAAAAAATAAATTATACCTATAATAGATGGTACAACACTTGATACAGCCATGGAAATATATATTCCAATAAAACCAATACTAATTTCTARTATCATAGATAATATTACTTTAAAAATAATTGAATCTATAAAAGAATTAATAAAAGCCAAATATGATTTTTGAATACCTATTAAAAAACTATCAAGCACATACATAAGAGCATATGCTATACCATTAAATGAAGCACAAACTCTYAAATAAAATATAATATCATTTATTGTTTTATCATCACCATTATAAAATATAGATATAATGTTTTTAGCAAATATATGTATAAATATAACAGCTGTCATAGTAATAGAAATATTAAAAAACATAGCAAATATAACAGTGTTTTTTATTTTAATATAATTTCTTTCTCCCATATTTTTTGCAACTAATATACTTAAAGCTTCT
>NZ_VYIX01000183.1 GCF_009755885.1 Brachyspira sp. SAP_772
CAACAATAAATCTGGTAGTTTCTACTTCTCCAATAAGAAAGTAACAGTGATGGAAAATATGCCCAACTTTTTTTGCTCCAGGTAAGTCTTTAGCAGTGATTATATCAACAACGCCTTTTAAAGCCTTTGCCTCGCTAATATCTATTTTTAATATTTTAGCTCTAGGGTATTTAGTTCTAACAGCAACACCATAAAGCATACCTTCTATTTCAACATCATCACAATATTCACCAATACCAAGTGCTTTTTCTTTAGCRTCCACTCTTACAATGTTTTTATCGCCTAATTTTACTTTACCTTTGTATTCTTTAACATCAATATTTTCTCTAATCATTTTAGCTGCTAATTCAATAGCATCAATGATTTTTTTGTATCCAGTACATCTGCAAATATTGTTTTTTATAGCAGCAACAATTTCAAGTCTTGTAGGATTATTGTTTTTATCAATTAACCCCTTAGCACATATCACCATACCAGGTATACAGAATCCGCATTGCACAGCACCAGCAACTGCAAAAGCATGAGAATAAACATCTTTTTCTCTTTGAGTAAATCCTTCTATAGTTTGAACACTCTTTCCTTGAAGTCTTCCTATAGTTTGTATACAAGCTTTAGTAGGTTTTCCATCTATTAATACAGTACAAGTTCCGCAAGCTCCTTCAGAGCAGCCGTCTYTTACTGATTTACATTTACAAT
>NZ_VYIX01000184.1 GCF_009755885.1 Brachyspira sp. SAP_772
AATCGGAAAAGCTACGTGTATAGCAAAATTGTGTAGTATCATTAAAAACACTTAAGTTATCTATAATCACACCAAAAGTAAAAGCTAAAATAGCTGTAGAAAAAGATGATATTAAAACTGTTAATATTTTTATATATAAATTATGTACAATTTTTGCATCTTTGCTTATATCTTCAAAAACTTCATCAATATTGCCAAGCTCATCTATAGATTTACTGCAAGCYTCTTCATATTTCATTCCATTTTTTACATAATGCTGAACTTTAGAATTAAGCAYATCTTTTATTTCATCTAATTGYTCAAGAACTTCTTTAGTATTAGGGTATTTCTTTTTAATATTTTTATAAAACTCATTAATATTCATCATTATTTCCTGTTAATATTTTTATCAGAATTTTTAAAAAATCTATAAAAKAAAAATACAGTCAAAGGCCAAGATAAAAAGTATATAATAACAAATACAAACCAAATATGATGAGGTGTAAAAAACATATTAAATATAAATACTGCTATAGATATAATTAMAAAACCTATTATAGAATATTTTAAATTTATTTTATAATCATTATAAGTATATTCAAAAGTTTCGTATATATTACGCATATTAATAAAYTGTATAACTGTAGTTAAAAAAATAACAATRATTCCAGAAACAATAAAAAATATACTTGGAATTAATGAATTATTTATATAAGA
>NZ_VYIX01000185.1 GCF_009755885.1 Brachyspira sp. SAP_772
CATTATTATAATATTTTTTTTTATATAGTCAACTCTTTTGTATGCTTTACTTTTATAGTAAKTTAAGTATAATTTAATAACTATGAAATATGTATTAACATTATTTATTATAATAAGCTTTCAATTATATCCATATGAATTAAGACTTTATTTTGCAAGAGCAAATATATATAATAATACTTTATATGCTAATGTATATATTGGAAATGATATGGTTTTTTATAATAATATTAAAAGATACTTAGATAATGGTATTATAACTACATTTAATTTTAGAGTTAATCTATTTAAAGAAAATTTATTATTAGATGACAGTATAAAAGACGCCCATTTCTTYAGAAGAATGTATTATGACTTTTTTACTAAAGAATACGTTATATATAATTCACAAACTATGGCAGAAACAAGAAATACTAACTTCTATGAATTAATTAGAAATACAAGCCAAATAAATAGAGTAGATATTATCAATACAAATAACCTTGATATAAACAGTAAATATTATTTTAAAACAAGACTGTCAATACAATTTGAAAATGCCTATCCATATTTAAATGCATTCTTTAATATGATAACCCCATTACAATATAGAATAAAATGGTTAAAATCTAATAATTTTTATTTAGATGAATTGTCATAATAATTTATATTTTCTTATATTATTTATAGGTAAAAATCCGATTTTGTATTAAAT
>NZ_VYIX01000186.1 GCF_009755885.1 Brachyspira sp. SAP_772
ATAAGGCATAAGGAGGAATTATTTATGTCTGTAATAAAAGTAGATAATATTAGCAAAGATTATGGAAGCAAAAGAGGAGTATTTAATTTATCTTTTGAAGTGAATAGAGGAGAAATATTTGGAATGCTTGGTCCTAATGGAGCAGGTAAGACAACAACTATAAGGCAATTAATGGGTTTTATAAAGTCTGATAAAGGAAGTGCCAAAATATTAGATATGGACTGTTTTGTAAATAGAGAGAATATACAATTGAAGTTAGGATATTTGCCTGGAGAGATTGCTTTTATGGACGARATGAAGGGKAGTGATTTTATAAGATTTATTGCTGARATGAAATCAATAAARARTAAAAAWAGAATTAATGAGCTTACWGATTTRTTTGAACTTGATGCTAATAGAAAAATAAAAAGTATGTCAAAAGGTACAAAACAAAAAATAGCTATAGTATGTGCTTTTATGAATGAGCCTGAAGTTGTTATACTAGATGAGCCTACAAGCGGACTTGACCCTTTGATGCAAAAAAAGTTTATTGAATTGATTTTAGAAGAGAAGAAAAAAGGCACTACCATTTTTATGTCATCGCATATAATTGAAGAAGTTGAAAAAACATGCGATAGAACTGCAATATTAAAAGATGACAAACTGATAGAAATAGAAAATATGGAAGAATTAAAATCTAAAAAAAATAAAAATT
>NZ_VYIX01000187.1 GCF_009755885.1 Brachyspira sp. SAP_772
TTAACTAAAGTTTCAGCATATCTATATCTTTCATCTACAACTTTCTCATTTGCAATATTATCTTTAGTAAGCACTTCTCTATAATATTTATTAGCCTTATCATAATCTCCAAGCTCATAATAAGAATTAGCCAAATCTAATGATATACYATCCTTATTATCTATAAAACTGCTGTCATAAGATATTTCTAATTCTTTTACAGCATTTTGGAAATCTCTAGATGCTGATAATATCCTTCCATAAAGTAAATGATAATTATAATTAGAAGAATCCAAAGCTATAGCCTTTTCAATATTTTGCTGAGCTGCATGATAGCTTCTCATTTTATAATAAGAAAAAGCAAGCATATACAATAATTCAGGATTGCTGTCATTACGTGTAGCTGCCAATGACAAATATTTTTGAGCCAATATCCACTCACCGCTTGATAAGATATAAGACCTGCTTTATATAAAGAATCATAATCCTGATTTTTTATTTTTATTATATAATCATATTCATCTAAAGCCTTTTTAGAGTTTCCAGTCTCTTCATAAATATTAGCCAAAAACTCACGCACCTTTAATTCGGTAATATCTTTAGTAAAATAAGCACCGTCTAACATAGATTGCAATGCCGCCATAGCCAATATATACTGATTTTGTTTATAATATAAATTGGCACTATACCATAATATAATTGGGTCTTTTCT
>NZ_VYIX01000188.1 GCF_009755885.1 Brachyspira sp. SAP_772
AGATACTTTTTCTTTACAAACTTCAAATACATTGTAGGATTCTTTTATATCTCCAGCATCAAAAAACTTCTTTTCAAAATCTGATAAATGCACCTTTCTGTATATTCCTTTTAAATATCCGCTTTCTGCTATTAATGCTGAATTGTAACTTTTATTTTTAAAGTTTTCAGCAAATCCTGCTATTATGGCTTTATTGTATTTTTTAGATATTTCTATTATAGAGTTTATGAATATTGATTTTTTATTTATTTCATCTTCATTATTTATACTTTCAGATACGCTTAATAATTCTTCTCTATTTTCAAATAAATAACCAGAAGAAGAAAGCTCTGGAAGTACTATTAAACTAGCATCATTTATTTTAATATATTCTTCTATTTTTTTTATATTTTCTTTTTTATCTTTTTTKACGTTAAATTGAATAAAAGAAACCTTCAATTTATTATCCTTTATAACTATATTAATGCTAATTTAAATACATCTAAATGAGGAAATTCTTCTTTYAATATGTTGTAATCATTYTCTATTTTTTTATCATCATTATCATACARAGTAAATAAAGAAGAACCRGAACCGCTCATCACTATTTTTTTATTTATTTTRTTTTCTATTTGTTCTTTATATTCTTTTATTTTCGGCTCAAGACTAAATACATTGTTTTCAAAAACATTATATAAATTATTATAAATAT
>NZ_VYIX01000189.1 GCF_009755885.1 Brachyspira sp. SAP_772
AGAAGAAAACGTTGCTAAAAAACTTAATGTTGAATGCGAAAAATATAATTATAGCTTACCTAAAAGAAGAGAAAAAGTTCTTGAGTTTAAAGAAAATGATTTAGTAATATGTGGAACTCCTACTTATGCCGGAAGAGTGCCAAATATAATGCTTCCATATTTAAAAAATAATATTAAAGGTAATGGAGCTTTGGCTATACCTGTTGTACTTTTTGGTAATAGAAACTTTGATGATGCTTTAATTGAACTTAGAAATATATTAGAAGATAATGGGTTTCATACTATAGCTGGTGCTGGTTTTGTTGGKGAGCATGCTTTCTCTTATACTTTGGGGGCTAATAGRCCTGATGAAAAGGATATGCAAATTGCTTYAGATTTCGTAGAAAAAATAGTAGARAAAATAAGAACTGTGGAAAATATACCTGCTGAACCTATTAAAGTGAGAGGAAATGAACCTATTCGTCCTTATTATACACCAAGAGAYAGRCATGARCATGCTATTGATATATTGAAAGTAAAACCTAAAGTYAATTTGTCAAAATGTACTGATTGTAAAATATGTGCCCATGTTTGCCCTATGGGGTCTATTGATTTTAATGATGTGAGCAAATATGTTGGTATATGTACAAAATGTGGTGCTTGCATCAAAAAATGCCCAGAAAAATGCAGATATTATGATGATGA
>NZ_VYIX01000190.1 GCF_009755885.1 Brachyspira sp. SAP_772
CTATAGTTTCTAAACTTAAAAAATATAACAGAGGGACAAATTAATGAAATAAAAAATACAGTAAACACCGTAGTAAATAATCTTGAAGCAAATCCTAGTGTAGAAACTATAGGAAACTTTTTTACAAATATTGCTAAATCACAAACAGGTTATTTAAATGTATATTATGGTGAAACTGTGCCTTATTCTCAAGGTGGTGTTTTCATTAATACATTGGCAGAATATGACCGCTCTTATGACCAAACTTCAAGGGATTGGTATAAAAATGCTGTTTTGACAAATGATGTTTATATCAGTGAACCTTATATAGATTTTATAGTAAATGAACTTACTGTTACATTTAGTAAGGCGGCATATACTAATAATTCATTACTTGGAGTATTTTCTATAGATTTTACAGATATTAATGGAATAATTGAAAATGTAAAAAAAAGCTTTGCAGGTGAATGTTATATTGTATCTCAAGATGGTATTTATATAACTCATGATGATAAGAAATATCTGCTAAATAAAGACAATAATTTATTTACAGACCCTTTATTTGAAAATTTTAAAGATAATTTTTCTTCTCATCTAAACGAAACCAAAATATATAAAAATCAATGGTATAGCATACAAACTTTATCTAATGCTCCTTGGATAATTGTTTTTAAGGGAGATGCTAGAAGTATTAATATTCAATTT
>NZ_VYIX01000191.1 GCF_009755885.1 Brachyspira sp. SAP_772
AAATAAATATTTGGGCTACAATAAGGTACTTGATAGATTATGTTCTGCTAGAGAGAATTTCGATAGAAATGTTGTTAAAGATGAAATTAATAATTTATTTGAAAATATTAGTGCTTTGGTATTAGAAAAGAAAATATTTTTTATGTATGAAGTTGGAAATATATTTATTGACAAAAATTATAATATAGCTTTTAGAAGTGCTGATATGGGTTTTGATGCTTCACTTTACAGTATTATAGCTAAGATTGATGATGTTAATGAGAGATTAGAAAAGAAGAAATTTTTTGAGGCTGTATTTGAAAATATTAAACATTTAGTTGATCATAATGAAAGTATTTATATAGATAATTTTGGTACTTTTTTCTACAATAARGGATATATTAGYTTTAATGCTGATGCTGTTTTTGTTAATAGAGTTGATAATAAATTCTTTAATGAAAAAGCTGCTCTTAGTAATGAAAATAAATTAGAAATGAAAGATTATAGCAAAGATGAACTATTAGATATATCAAATATTTCTGATAAAGAAGTAAAATCTAATAAATCAAAACAATCTTCAGAAAAGAAAGAAACAAAAGKTAATTTTATTTTATTAAAAATAGCAGCAGTAATAGTTGTRATTATTGCTGTTATAATGATGCTTKCTTTGAATGTTAATAACAATGGAAGCAATAATGTAGATA
>NZ_VYIX01000192.1 GCF_009755885.1 Brachyspira sp. SAP_772
TGTAGTAGAATCTCCTATTCTGTATGCTACCTGAGTAAGCTCTGGAGATAAACCAAGCTGCATAAACATAGGAACAAATATAGGAGCCATTATAGCCCATTTAGCAGAGTCTACAGCTATAAATATATTGATAAATGCTGTTACTATAATAAATGAAACTATTAAAGGAATTCCAACAAAACCTATTGATTTTAAGAAATTAGCACCAGTTACAGAAAGTATTATTCCAACATTTGAATAATTAAAATAATCAACAAACTGAGCAGCAAAAAATAACAACACTAAAAATCCAGATATAGTAGAKATAGTTTTTACCATTAAAGCTACAACCTCTTTATCAGATTTTACAGTACCAGCACCTATACCATAAAATAATCCAGGTATTAAAAAAGCAAACATCATCATTATTATTATACCGCTCATGAAAGGAGATTGAAGTATTCCTCCAGTTTCAGGGTTTCTTAATATACCATTTTTTGGAAGTACTAATGCAAGAATAATAGCTACRTAAATTATRAATGATATTATAGCAMATAGCATTCCTCTTTTTTCATTAGCYTCAATATCAGCAACAACAGAATTTTCATCAGGCTGATATTTTMCAAGTCTAGGTTCTATGATTTTATCAGTAACTATTGTTCCTATTATTGTGATGAGGAAAGTAGACACAAACATAAAATACC
>NZ_VYIX01000193.1 GCF_009755885.1 Brachyspira sp. SAP_772
AAACCATATCTTTACAATAGGCTAAACCATATCTTTACAATAGGCTTATGATAGCAAAATATTCTGATAGAGATGATATTAATAGCAAAGAGGAGTTAAAAGGGAAAATATTAGGAGTRCAAASMGGAAGCAGYAATTATGAAWCATTAGWARMTGACCCTRTAAGYAARGAAATTAAAGAGATTAGACAGTATGATTCTTATGTTAATGCTTTTTTGGATTTAGAAGCTAAAAGAATAGATGCTGTRATAGTAGATGAGATWGTWGCYCGTTATTATATATCTAAAGAGAATGCTGATTTTGAACTTTTAGAAGAATACCCAATTACAGCTAAATCWTTTGGAGTAGGMATTAGAAARACAGATACAGAATTRTTAAATGCTATTGATAAAGCTTTAGATGATATGAGAGMYGATGGAAARGCTGCMGAAATATCTACTAAATGGTTTGGTAAAGATGTATTTRTAARAGGATAATTATATAATAATTAGAACAGAGTGTTTAATAACTCTGTTCTAAAAATTTATATAAAAAAACAATATATATCAATTATGGAAAAAAGTAAGAAATATACCAACAGTTATAGCTCCAGAAATGATACCAGAAATATTAACTGCCATAGCATGAAGAAGTAAACAGTTAGAAGAACTATTTTCCTGTCCATATATATGAGCACCCCAA
>NZ_VYIX01000194.1 GCF_009755885.1 Brachyspira sp. SAP_772
TGTTTGTTTATTTGTTTGTTTGTTTGTTTGTTTCTTTATTTGAAAGTAAATTAAATGCTTTATCATTATCATTAGTATTCATTTTATATAAAATATTTTTTGGAAGAGTTTGTATTTTTTTTATGTTTGTGGCTATAAAGTTAGCTTCTAATATTTCTATTCCTATATGAGAAAGTAAATTATTAATTTTATTTTTTAATAAATCTATGTCTATATTATCTGTTAAACTTACTTCCATATATTCAGCATCACTTTCGCAGGCAAAAGGAGTAGGGGGKGTAAAYACTATTTTTTCAAGAGGGTGAAAGCCTCTGCTTAAAGATATACTAGCCCCTGCGATTTTAAAAGCACAAACCATAACACGTGATAAATCATGCATACCYARAAGWGATGATATGCCTTCTTTTTTAAACTTCATAAATACTTTATAGTTTACAGCAAATATATCTCTTTTCTTTAGAGTTTTTAATTCTTCAACCATTTGAGTAAAGTTTGTATTTAAAACTTCTTTTTTGTATTTATGGCAATATTGTTTATAATCTATACCGCAGTTTTGGCAGTTTCCTGTAAAGCAGTAGCCTGTAAACTTTCCGTTTTGAAATCTTTCGTATTCCTTGTCAAAGAATTGCTGACTTACAAGAGTGTCAATGCATTTCCAAGGCATATTTATTTTTTTGCTT
>NZ_VYIX01000195.1 GCF_009755885.1 Brachyspira sp. SAP_772
ATAATTAAATCGCCATCATCATAAATTATCTCTATATCTTTATTTACTTCAGGCTCTTTCATATCTTTAAAATAGTATGATATCTCATCGCCTTTTGAAATAGTTCTAGTATATTTTATCTTCTCTCCGTTTACTAATACAAGCCCCTCACCTATCAAATCCTGCCACTTGTTTCTGGAATAATAAGAAAACCTATTTCCCATATATTTATCTAATCGCATAGATTCAATATCTTCTTCGATACGGCACTTCCTTATAACAGCACCTTCATATAATTCTTTATTAGTAGAATTGAGTTTATTTTTAGATTTTTTCATAATTTGATTTTATTGATAATTATTTAAAATCTTTGTAAAGCATGCTAGGCTGMACATCAGTGTTGTTTTGATATTTACTGCTTGCATACTCTTCATATTCACCATCTATAGTGTGATAATAAAGCTGAGCAATTTCTACTTCAGGGTATATTATTATAGGCTTAATRCAAAATATCTCTAATGTCCAATACCCCGCAAAACCAACATCTCCAAACCCAGCAGTAATATGTATAAATATACCAAGCCTTCCTATAGATGACCTACCCTCTATCATAGGCACATATTTTTTTGTTTTGGTATATTCTAAAGTTCTTCCCAAATAAAGCTGATTAGGCTCTAACTGATATCCTGTTTCTGGTAT
>NZ_VYIX01000196.1 GCF_009755885.1 Brachyspira sp. SAP_772
ATAATAAAAAACTATTAAAAAAAGGAATACATATTATTAAATATGCATTCCTTAAATATTATTTTTAATTAATTTTTATTAGAATCTTAATCCAATTTCTCCGCCTAAATCAAATGAAGACATTTTAATATTATTATTAGGGTCTTTATATTCTACCAAAGGTATATCATAAGAAGCATATATACCTAAAACTAGGTTATAAGGCAATAAGAAATCAACAACCCCTTTTACATAAGGTATATAAGGATTTTTAAAAGTATCTTTAAGTCTTTTATAATCATATCCTTGAGAAGTGTATCCTCCGTCACTTTCTCTAAAGTAACTGCTTCCTGCTAAAGGTATTTTTACACCAGCACCAACACCTATTGATACAAACCAAACATCTATTCTAGGAAGTATTCCTACCATTAAGCTATCGAAAGTTAATCCGCCYTTTGATTTTTCATCAATAACTGCTTTGAAAGCAAACACATCTCTRTTRTATCCTAAATCTAATCCTAAACCGAATGATAAATTATCAAACCCAAAATAATATGCAGGCTGTAAATGAATACCAAATTCAAATCCTGTATCAGATTTTACATGTTGAGCCTCATTTCCGCTGAATCTGCTGAAGCGTGCTCCAAGAGGTATCATTAACCCTAATCCACTCCCTGCTTTAGCCATGAGTCTGCGGCT
>NZ_VYIX01000197.1 GCF_009755885.1 Brachyspira sp. SAP_772
GCCTCTTTGTTTTATGTATAAAGTTTTGTGTATGCTTTCTGATATATCATCAGATAATAATATTGCTATTGATGAAAATAGGGTGAAAGATAAATATGGTATGTTTAATATTAATTTTGCTTATTATATWAATATGATACCTTCTATATTTGCCTTTTTATCATATGCTGTAGGAAGTTTTCTTTTGGGGTATGATATAAAAAAGGCTTTTAGAGTTTTTAAAAGAGATGGAAATGATAATAAGGCTAGRCTTGAATGTGCTGTTGCGGGTGCTTTGGATATAGAGCTTGGAGGAGAATATTTTAAGGATTCTGAGATTTATGATAGAATTTTAGTTGGAGATGCTATTAATAAACTTGATTCTAGCTATATAGTGGYATCTAATAAAATACTCATTATGGGAGCTATAATTGCTTTATTTGTATTAATAGTTTTAAAATTATTATTTATGTTGTTGGGTATTATAATATTTTAATAAATTATTTTTTTATTATTTATATGGGGGGATTTTTCATGCAAGAAGATATTTTATTTACAAGAAGAAGTATAAGAAAATATATTAAAGACAARGCAGTTGAAAAAGAAAAGATAGAATATATATTAAAGGCTGCTATGTATGCTCCTTCTGCAAACAATAAAAGAAACTGGGAGTTTATAGTTGTAGAGAAAAGAGAGAC
>NZ_VYIX01000198.1 GCF_009755885.1 Brachyspira sp. SAP_772
GGAAGAGAAATTGTTGCTATGATTTTTCAATATGGTGCTTTTTCAGAAAAATCTACTTTGCTTGTATCTAATGCTTTAAGGTATTTATCTATTTCGCTTTTTTTTGTTGCTAGTTATAGGATTGTTGTTCAATCTTTTTATGCYATGAAAGATATGAAAACTCCTGTATATATAGCTTTTTTTGCTTTTATTATTAATGCTATTAGCAATTATTTATGCGTTTATATATTTCATTTTGATATTATAGGTATTTCTATTTCAAGCGTACTGGCAAATATTATTTCTTTTATTATATTATATATACTTCTTATGAAAAGAATGAATATGGCTTTTTCGCTTAATAGAGGTAAAATTAATACTATTAAAACTTTATTATCTAGTATTATTATGGCTATGGCAGTTTATTCTAGCAGATTTTATATTTTTAGAGATAGTTTAAATAGTACAAGGATAATTTTTATAATAAAAGTATTTGTTGTTATATTTATAGGTGTTATAATATATGTGATATCTAATRTTATTTTAAAGAATGAAGACTTTATTTCTATTTTTAATTTATTTAAAAAAAGAATAGTAAAAAAATAAAAGTTTTTGTAAATTACATAATATTTAGATTGATAAAAAAATAAATATTTAAGACTATCAAAAATATGCTTGCAATATCCGATAATTTAAGT
>NZ_VYIX01000199.1 GCF_009755885.1 Brachyspira sp. SAP_772
TTTATGGAGTTTTTTATGACTATTCAAGAAGAGTATTTTAAGAATTTATCTAATATATTAAAAATAAATTTCAATAAAAAGGGTTTTGCTTTTGATAGTTTTTCAAATAAGGAAGAGGCTAAAAAGTTTTTGTTATCTCAAATAAAAAAAGATGATGTTATAACATTCGGYGGAAGTACTAGTRTTAATCAGATGGGCATATTAGAAGATTTAAAAGATTATAAAAACTTTGTAGACAGAAACAATAAAGAATTAAAAACAGAGGCAGAGATTAAGGCATTTACTGCTGATGTATATTTATGTTCTGCTAATGCTTTGAGTAAGAATGGAGATGTTATCGCTATAGACGGAGGCGGAAATAGGGTTTCTGCTATGATTTACGGACCAAAAAAAGTATATTTAGTTGTTGGAAGAAATAAGATTGCTAATACTCAACAAGATGCATTAAAGAGAGCTAAAGATTTTGCTGCTTCACAAAACTCTATAAGATTTAAAGTAAATAATCCTTGCAGTGTGGGTGATATGGTTTGTAATGAGAATTGCAATATAGAWGAAAGRTTATGTGCTTATACTGTTATTATAAATAAATGCCATATAAAAAAYAGAATACATATATTATTTATAGATGAAGAATTAGGTTTTTAATTTATTACAAATTATAGTGCTTTTAAGTTTA
>NZ_VYIX01000200.1 GCF_009755885.1 Brachyspira sp. SAP_772
AAATGGCTTGGCATACCAATATTTTTAGGGGTGTTGTGGCTAATATTTAAAGTTACTTTTACACTAGGTGCATATCCTCAAGGCTAAATGGCTTGGCATACCAATATTCTTAGGTGTGTTATGGCTTATATTTAAAGTTACTTTTACACTTGGTGCATATCCTCAAGGCTGGATTGAGATGGGTATTAGTGCATTATCATCTTTTGTATCAAATCTTTTGCCTGAAGGAAGTTTATTACAATCTGTTGTAGTTGATGGTGTGATAGGCGGTGTTGGTGCTGTGCTTTCATTCTTCCCATTAGTTTTAATACTATTTGTTGGTATATCATTCCTTGAAGACTGCGGTTATATGGCTAGGGCTGCATTTTTAATGGATAAGGTTATGCATAAGTTTGGTCTTCATGGTCAATCATTTATACCTATGTTCTTAGGTTTTGGCTGTACTATACCTGCTACTATGGCTGCTAGAACTTTGAGAAACAAAAAAGATAGAATTGTAACTGTACTTATAACCACATTTATGAGCTGCGGTGCTAGAATTCCTGTTTATGTATTATTTACAGCTGCATTCTTCTCACCAAAAATGGCTCCTACTGTAATGTTTAGTATATATATAATTGGCGTAATAATGGCTTTTCTTGTGGCATTTATATTAAGAAAATTATTTTTCAAAGGC
>NZ_VYIX01000201.1 GCF_009755885.1 Brachyspira sp. SAP_772
CATTATAATATTCTTGTAATTTTTCTTCTATCTGTTTAGATATTTCAGCATCATCTTGAGAAATATCTAYRCCATATTTTTGCACTTCTTCATCTAAAACGGGCGGTGTTACATCTGGAGGCGTTACTGTAGAGCCGCCAGTTTGTCCTGATTCTCCATTATTTACATTATCTGGATTACTTGGRCTAGAACATGACACTGCAAATAAAAAACATAATAATAATACAATTTTTTTATACATAAAMCCTCCATAAATAAAGTTACTTTTGTTTAACTTCAGTAAAATTACCGCCTAAAAAGTTTTGCCATTCACTAAGCTGAGGATTTTCAACATTTGGCAATATTAAAGTTTTAGCTGTAGCAGGAAATACATCTCCGCCATGTTGTATAGCATYAGGMYTTGTTCCCAAATAAGTAACAGTAGTTAAAGATGATGAGCTTCCAAATACACTTCCACCCATTGATTTTACAGATGCCGGTATTAGTACTTCTTTTATTTTTGAATAAGAAAAAGCCAAATCTCCTATATGTTCAATTTTACTTGTTTCTTTAAATATTACTTTTTCAATAGAATCACTTTTCTGAAAAGCATAATTATCAATACTAATAACAGAATCAGGTATTGTTATCTCTTTTAAAAATTTACTAAAAAGTGAAAAAGCATTTCCTTCTATAA
>NZ_VYIX01000202.1 GCF_009755885.1 Brachyspira sp. SAP_772
CAAACATATTTGTAAGTTTATAAGTTTTACCTGTAAGYGTGCTAGATGACACGGCTAATGACTTCTTTGTAGAAGAACAAGAAAACATTATAAAGAATATAATAGATAATATTATAAGTATATTTTTTAAATTATTTCTTTTCATATCTCTTCAAAAATTAAATAGTTACTAGAAAGCACTGTATATAAAGTTAATTTTTTGCCTTCAATTTTATATGAGGTTACATCTTTTAAAAGATTTAAATACTCATATTCTGCTTTCATTTTGTCTTTAGGTCCAGACATTAATGTTGTTATTAAATTATAAACATTAAAAATATCTCCATCTATTTCATATAAAGATGAATATCTATTAAYTGCTGAAAAACCGCTTATTTTATTATCATTAAACTCTATTGTAATATTCATATCTGGATATATACTAACCAATTTAAACTTTCTGCCRTCTAATACATTTTTTTTATCTRTTATATTATTTTCTGAAATTTTATCCATAGTAGAACATGAACATATTAAAAATAACATAAAAAATAAAATTGATAATCTTTTCATAAACTTCCAAAATATATTTAAATTTATTACTATAATTATCGGTATTAGTATATTTATTTTTTATAATAAGATTTATTTAAAAATAAAAAGTCCCTTACCAAAACAGATAAGGGACTTAATACAA
>NZ_VYIX01000203.1 GCF_009755885.1 Brachyspira sp. SAP_772
TCTGTATCTCTAATGTTTACATCAGCACCATTTTTTAATAAAAATTCAACCATTTYATAATTTGTATCTCTAGCAGTATACATTAATGCTGTAGCACCTGCTTTATCTCGAATATTGACATCAGTACCTTCTTCTATMAGCAATTTTGCTATATCATTATATCCACTTACAGAAGCATTYATTAAAGCTGTTCTATCATAAGAATCTAATGCATTACAGTTTGCACCTTGCTCTAAATATGATTKAACTTTTTTTATATTATTATCTTCTACAGCAGAAAATAACAATTCATCTAAAGTTTTAGAATAYAAAAGAATATKAAACAARAATAATATAACAAATACTTTTTTCATATATACCCCCATATATACAATTTGATTATATATTACAAAATATTCACAGTCAATATAATCATAATTCTTTAATTTCTATAATATATTAATTTATAAATTGATATTAATAAAATTTTTAGTATAATTAAATTGTTATTTTATTATAGGGAAGTGCTATGAAAATTATTATAAAAAATGGTACTATAGTTAATGCTTCAGARACTTATAAAGCTGATRTATTAATAGAAGATGAAAAAATATCTAARATAGGTRCTGATTTAAAATGCGAAGGAGCAGAAATAATTGATGCTTCAGGTAAGTATGTAATGCCTGGGGGAATT
>NZ_VYIX01000204.1 GCF_009755885.1 Brachyspira sp. SAP_772
GCAATTTATTACTGAAAAATTAGGTGCGGCTGAAGATAGTAATTTTACTATAAAATTAATGTTGAATAATCCTTCTATATCTTTTAATAATAAAAGTATCTATTATTATAGATATACAAAGTCTTCATTAACAAATACTATAAGTAGAAATAATATATTAGCTTGTATATCAAATATGTATGATGTTATTTATTATTGTGAAAATAATTTTCCKAATTTATTGAATAAAATTTATCATAAAACTTGGATTCCTGTTATAAATTTTTATTTTTCAACCAATGAAGAAACTAGAAAAGAAGTTTATAAAGATATATTTAAGTTTTCTAATTTTATTAAAATAGATTATCAATTTATAGATAAAAAGTCTTATTATGAASAATATATATATAGTGAATATTGCTCTATAATTGCRTCAAATAATTATGGTGAATATTTATTAAATAAAAGAATATTTGATAGAATAAATGATTTAGAATATAAAATTAATAATTTAAAAGAAGATATAAAAAAAGCTGATAATTGGTTTAGATTATTTGGTATTAATAATTCAAAAGATTGTTTAATTCTTATTTTATTTGGAATAAAAATTTCTATTAAGAAAAAAAATGATAAAGATATATAGATTTAATTAGTCTGTTATATTATAATACTTCAAATTTGATAAGGAATTTGA
>NZ_VYIX01000205.1 GCF_009755885.1 Brachyspira sp. SAP_772
AATTAAACTTTGTAAAGACTATAATAAACTTATAGAGATTAATTCTGCTTCTTTTAAAGTGAGAAAGGGTAGCGATACAAATTGCAAAGAAGTGGCATTACTATGTAAGAAGTATAATTTAAATATTGTAGTTACATCAGATTCTCATTCAAAATATAATGTAGGCAATCATGAAGCTGCTTTGAATATGCTTGAAGATATTAACTTTCCAGAAGATTTAATTTTGAATGCCGATTTTGATAGGCTTATGAATTATTTAAATAGTAGAAATAGAAATTAAATATTATTTTRTAATGTTATTGATTTTTTACAGCAAGCTGACCGCATCCTGCTAAAATTTCTTGACCTTGTTTAAATCTCTCAACAACTTCTATACCATTATCTTTTAATATGGATTTGAATCTTAATATAATATCTTTATTTGGTCTTTGAAGCTCTGGTGCATGTTCTACAGGGTTCATCGGTATAATATTAACTTTGAAAGGAAACTCTTTTTTTAAGTTTACTAATCTATAAGCATCATTAACAGAATCATTAACATCTTTTATTAAAACCCATTCAAAAGTAATCATTCTTTTTCCATTTTTACTGTATCTTTTAAGTATGTTGATAAGGTTTTCTATTGGATATCTTTTATTTATAGGCATTATTTTGTCGCGTACTTCATTTTTA
>NZ_VYIX01000206.1 GCF_009755885.1 Brachyspira sp. SAP_772
CATCTATTTTTACTCTAAGGTCATTAAATATTTCCTGAGAAGTTCTAGCAGAGTCTGTAGCTTTATTAATTTTGTCATAAGCATTGTCTACTAAGTTTGTAATATCTTTTACAGAAGACTGAGTAGTTTGAGCTAAGTTTCTTACTTCAGAAGCAACAACAGCAAAKCCCTTACCTTGGTCTCCAGCACGTGCAGCCTCTACAGCAGCATTCAAAGCAAGTATATTAGTTTGGAATGCTATATTTTCAATAATGTTTGTAATATCTTTAATTTTAGTACTAGCCTCATAAACTTCTTCTATATTTCTTGTAGTTTCAAGTATAATATCACCAGCACTTTCTATAGACTGTCTAGATTCAACCATCATTCTATTACCTTGTACTGATTGGTCTGTAGAAGATTTTATTGTAGAAGCCATCTCTTCCATAGAGCTTGCAGTCTCTTCCAAGCTTGCTGCTTGAGATTCTGTTCTATGTGATAAATCATTACTGCCCTGTGAAAGTTCATGAGCACTGTTTGTAATTTTTTCTACTGAATCTCTTACTCTTATTATAATATCTACAAGTTCTTGACGCATTATAGTAAATGAATCAGCTAATTCTCCAAGTTCATCTTTTCTATGAATTGTTTGTTCTGTATTTGTTAAATCACCTTTAGATATTTCTTTAGAT
>NZ_VYIX01000207.1 GCF_009755885.1 Brachyspira sp. SAP_772
TATACTCATTGTAAATAGGAAGATATGCTATATAACTTGTATGCATTATATCTTTTAATATTAAAAGCACAGATAAATAATTAACTAATTCATCATCTGAAAGATTAAATTTATCATCATTAATAAAAGAATACTCTTCCCCGTTTTCATTTTTTATACGAGCTAATACTATTTGTTTTATTATATTACTTTTTAGAGTTTGATAAGTATATGCAGCATAATCTATAAAAGCTTCATTATTATTAGATTTTTTTATAAGTTTAATGATAGATTCTTTTTGAACTTCATAACTCTTATCATATCCAGGTATATGTGATAGAAACTCAAAATTAATATTATTTTCAACATATTCTGTAAATTTGTTATAAGCATCATTTCCTAAAAGCACGAAACCAATCCTATATTAATATAATCCTGTTTATTATATTCGGTAAAATTTATATATAGATAAGATAATTATTTTTTCTAATAGATTTCTTATATTTTTATAAAAATTATATTATAATATYTAGAAACAAATTAGGATATTTATTATATGAACACCAATATAAACAAAATCATAAAAGATTATATAGAATACGCAACACAAAAAAATAATATAGATGCTATAGTTCTTTCAGGCTCTCAAACAAGCTTAATTAATGATAATATGTCAGATTATGATATTTATG
>NZ_VYIX01000208.1 GCF_009755885.1 Brachyspira sp. SAP_772
GGTTTTCAAAACTACTTTTAACTCTTGGATCAAAAGTATACGGTATATCTTTAGAATCAGATAATTTATCATTATACAATTTAATTAAGTTAGATAATGAAGTTAAATCATATATACAAGATATTAGAGATTTAGAAAAAATAAAAGCTATAGTAAATGAAATAAATCCAGATATTATATTTCATTTGGCAGCACAGCCTCTTGTTATAGATAGCTAYAATAGGCCAGTATATACATTTGAAACTAATGTAATTGGCACCATTAATCTAATGGAATCTATGAGAGAATTAAGTAATTTAGAATGTGCTGTAATGATTACAACAGATAAAGTTTATGATAATAAAGAGTGGGTATGGGGGTATAGAGAAAATGATGCTTTAKGAGGTCATGACCCTTATTCTGCTTCTAAGGCATGTGCTGAAATAGCAATAAAAAGTTATAAGAAGTCATTTTTTAAAGATGTTAATATAGCTAGTGTGAGAGCAGGRAATGTTATAGGTGGAGGAGATTTTGCTGACAATAGAATAATACCTGATATAGTAAGAGCCATAGAAAAAAATATTCCAGTTGAACTTAGAAATCCAAATAGTGTAAGACCTTGGCAGCATGTACTTGATGTACTTTATGGATATTTATTAGTATGCTATAATTTAGCTAATAAAAAATCAAT
>NZ_VYIX01000209.1 GCF_009755885.1 Brachyspira sp. SAP_772
AGCATGTTCTCAAAAAACAGAAAAAAACACAAATATRCCTGAAGAGCTATACGGACAATATTTTATGTCAGCTGATGAAACATATATGAAATCGCTTCTTATAATTGTAGGTTATAATGGTATAGAAATTAAYTATCCTAATGATGAATCTACAATAGAAGTTGTAAAAAAGTGCGTAGATGTTGTAATGGAAAGCGACAGAGCTATAAAAGGAAATATAGCAAATAATAAATTATCTAAAGTATCAGARAATCATTATAAAACTATATCTACAAATGATGCTTATATAGAGTTTAAATTTACTAATGAAGGACTTGAAATGTCTGTTTATGAAGGAACAGAGGAAGTTTCATCAATTAATTTGCGTAAATTAAAAAAATTATATTGAAGAACATATTAAAAAATTATAATTAGATAGAATAAGAGATTTATATAAAAAATCATATTTTAAAATTTTATTTACTTTATTAGTTAGAGCTTTTTGTTTTTAGCAATAAGGTTTATTAACAACTATAAAATATAAACATTACAACAAAAAATAATTTTTTAAACTATAAACTTGCTACTCATTTATAGTTTAAAACAATAGGAGTTTTTATAATGGAAAATATATTTGACTTTCTATTAAATCAAGATGACAATACAAAGTTTATTATAGGTTTAGTTTTT
>NZ_VYIX01000210.1 GCF_009755885.1 Brachyspira sp. SAP_772
AAAAGTGTAAACTCTGTAAACACTATCACTAAAGATTATTCATATAAAGTTCTTGAACAACGTTCTACAGGAGAAGCTACTATATTACAATTTTTCTTGAGAGAGGAATTATTATATACAACAGGTTTACAATATGATGTTGAAACATTATATAATGATGGTACTAGAACAAGAACAGTATATGAAAACATGATAAATAACTTTTTGGATAAAATGMATCCAAATGTATGCGGAATGTCTATTACATTCTTACCAAATTATGTAGGAGATGACATAAATTACGTAAATGACCCAAAATATTCTGCAGCAAATGGTCAATTTAGCTATTATGTTGCTAGAAGCGGAAATCAAAAAGAATCTAGAGGTTTTACATCTCAAGAATTAACAGAAGATTATATAACAAAACCATTATCAACAGGAAAACCTTATATTACACCTATATATGAATATTTGTTGTTTGGAACTAAAAAAGAGCAAATATTTAGYTGGTGTGTACCTATTAGAAATAATGGAAATGTTATTGGGGTTATAACTACAGATATATTAGTTTCTTCTATTAATTCTTTAGTAGCAAATATACAGCCTTTTGAAGGTGCAGAAGCTTCTTTATTTGATAGCGACGGAAATATATTATATGATGCACAAGATACTAATAATGTAACTAAAAA
>NZ_VYIX01000211.1 GCF_009755885.1 Brachyspira sp. SAP_772
TCCAGAAATAATAACAGCATTAGAGCCATAATTTTTACATATATAATCTATATAATTATATGCATCGCTTCCAATAGTATAATTTGGTAAAAATAAACTTTCCATAAATATATCCTTATAATAAATATACTATTTTCTTTCAGACATTCTCTCGTCATATATAATTACTTTATTTCGGCCTTGATGTTTAGCCTCATACATAGCCATGTCTGATTCTTTTACACTTTGCAATATTGATGTTTTTGAATTATGCCTATATTCAGATATGCCTATGCTTATAGTAATTTTTATATCTTGAGATTCATAATTAAAAACTTTATTTTCAACAGTTCTTCTAATTCTCTCTCCAACAGTAAATGCTTCATCTTTATTAGTATTAGGGCAAATAATAATAAACTCTTCKCCTCCGTATCTAAAAGAAATATCACTYCTTCTTAGTATATTATCAGATGATGAAGTTAATAAACGTCCTATTTCATGCAAAACCAAATTACCGCAATCATGACCATATATATCATTTACATTTTTAAAATGATCYAAATCCATAAATATAAGAGATATAGTATATTTATAACGCTTAGCCCTCTCAGCTTCCTCTTCTATAACTTTGTAAAAATATCTTATATTGTATAAATTAGTAATATGGTCAATAATTGATTGTTCATTT
>NZ_VYIX01000212.1 GCF_009755885.1 Brachyspira sp. SAP_772
ATATTTTTCATTGCTGTTTAAATCATTCATTGTAATAGTTAATGGAAGCATTTTTAAAAAATCTCTTGCCGTGTCATTATCATACAATATTAACTTGTATTCTTTGTTGTTTATTYTTAAATTAACATAATTATTTAAAGTGTTCATCATAGCAGAACTATCTCCATAAATAGAATTGCATGCTGTCATTATAAAAATTAAAAAGCTTAATAATATTTTCATTTTTATCCTCTTTATTTATCATCTCTTTGATAATTTTATTTCACACTCTCTCATCTTTGTATCATAATTATTTATTTTGTAATTTAATTTTTCTAAAGTCTCTTTAAGCTCATTAATTTTACTTTCTATTATATCTCTTTGGTCTAATAATAATTGCTTTCTAGCCTCTATTGTAGCATCTCCTTTGTTGTAGAGTTTTATATATTCTATTAATGACTCTATACCCATGCCGGCACTTCGCATACATTTAGCAAACTCTATCCAGCCTATATCATAATCAGTATAATTTCGTATACCGCTTTCGGTTCTCTCCACTTCTGGTATAAGCCCTATTCTCTCATAATACCTTAAAGTGTCGGTTGATAAATCTGTCTTTTTGCTTACTTCAGCTATTGTCATAATTTAAGCCCCTAGTCTTTTTTGTTTTAATTATAGCATTAGAGT
>NZ_VYIX01000213.1 GCF_009755885.1 Brachyspira sp. SAP_772
ATTTTTTCATTGCTGTTTTTTAAAGTTTCTATTATAAAGTTTACAGCATGTCTTTTATCTAATTCTTTTGTAAGTTTATCAAAAACAGGACCATCTAATCCGCTTTCTCCATGAATATCATTAGCTATAGTTTGAACCTTTCTTACCATAGGCAAACTCATACCAGAACAAACTGGAACATCTATATTTAAATACTGACATACATTAAGTGCATTTATTGTAGTTTTGTTTAAAGTTTGATTTCCAGCAACAGTTGTAATTCCAAGCAATTGTATGCTAGGGTGTATTCCTGCCATCAAAATAGCAACGGCATCATCATGTCCTGGGTCGCAGTCAAGTATTATTTTTTCCATTTATTTTCTCCTTTAATTATTTGTTTAATATAAAATATTGATTATTCTTTAACTTTATTTAAAGAACTTTTTATTTTTATTTCTCTTCTTTTCTTATGAATCATAGATATAGTTAATACCAATATAGTAATAACATAAGGAAGCATAAGTACAAATTGAGAAGGCCAACCGTAAGATTGAAGTCTAGCTCCAATTGAATCTATAAGTCCAAATAAAGTACAGCCTATCCAAGAAAAAATAGGGTTAGCATTTCCAAAAAACATTGCAGCAACTCCCATAAAGCCTTTTCCATTAGTCATATTTTCAGTAAATA
>NZ_VYIX01000214.1 GCF_009755885.1 Brachyspira sp. SAP_772
ATATGACTTAATATTATACTAATAAATTATATTTTGTCAAAATTAATATTTTTATAATTTTTTTATAGCTATGTTTATTCTGCTTAAAAAATAGGTAACATTGCTTAATGTTTCAGTTAGAAGAAAGATAAGTTTATTTCTTTTTGTTGAATTAGCTCTATTTGACATCATCATAGTAGAAGAGAGTATTGTTTTTAATATATTTGCTTTTTCTTGATAAGTTTTTATTGTTTTTATAGAAGTATCATAAATATTGTTTATTTTTTCTTCATCATTATTATTTTTTGCTTCATTATAAATATTTAATATTTCAATTTTAAACTCTTCTAATATAGTTTTTAAYTTWTTAAAAGCTTCTTTTATATTAGTTTTATCATTTTCTTTATATTTTTTATCAGCTATATTTAATGCCATATTTCTATCAAATACAAAATCATYAATATTTCCCTCTTCAATATACTCTATTTTTACAGCATCATAAGTTAGTCTTTTTATATTCATGTTTTTGTATTTATCTTTGAAACTTTTAAAATACTCTATTTGGTTTTCAAATACAAACTCTGTAGGAGGGTAAACATCAATATTAGTGTTGTTTTTTATTGTATTAAAATAATAAGATTCGAATGTTTTTATTTTATTTGTTTTGTTTATCATATACTCGTATG
>NZ_VYIX01000215.1 GCF_009755885.1 Brachyspira sp. SAP_772
TTTAAAATTTGCTAAAAAATATAAAAATAAAAATGAAATCATAAGGATATAAATATGATTAATGAGATATTAAATAAATATAAAAATTGTGATTTAAGTAATATTGATGTTTTAATAGATTTTTTAATTGATTTAGAAAATAGTGGAATGGAAGCGGTTTTTATTAATCAAAAATATTTTAGTGAAGCAAAACACATTATTCATATTGGCAAAAGCAACAGTATTCCTTATTGCGTTTATTTATCAGTTTTAGATATGGATAGAGAGGAAGCTATTAATTTAATAAAACAAGAAAAAGAATTAAATAACATTAATTACATTTATGAAGTATAGGGGGCTTAAAATGGAAAGACATYGCTTAAATTGTGTATGGTTTAATAAAGAAAAAATACATTGTGATTATGAGTTTGGTACAAGTCATTATAAACCTTATTGTTTAGATGATGATAATAATTTTATAGATGATAATGAGGAGCTTATTCAAGATATTAATATTTTACAAGATTTTAGATGCCATAAATATTATGAAAGACCGCCTAAAATAATAAACCCAATGGATTTATTACAAGACTATAAAAACATAGTAGATAAAATAAAAGAGCATATTAAAACAGAATTAGAAAAAAGATATGATGATATAAAGTTTGATGATGTTAGTGATTTT
>NZ_VYIX01000216.1 GCF_009755885.1 Brachyspira sp. SAP_772
AAGAAGGCTTTTAATGAATGCGATATAAAAGAAAGAATAGTTCCTATTAGAGGAGGCACTGATGGGGCTAGGCTATCATTTAGAAATCTTCCTTGTCCTAATTTATCTGCTGGAGGAGAGAATTTCCATAGCAGATTTGAATATATTCCTACTCAATCTTTAGAGAAGATGACAGAGGTTTTATTAAAAATAATAGATATATATTCTAAATAAAAAAAGGAGATGGTTCTAATGCCAAAAGTTTCTGTTGTTATACCARTTTATAATGTAGAAAAATATTTAAAAAAATGTTTGGATAGTGTTATTAATCAGACATTAAAAGATATAGAGATAATTTGTGTAAATGATTGCTCTTCTGATAATTCTGAAAGTATAATTAAAGAATATATAAATAAAGACAACAGAGTAAAACTAATTAATAATAAAAATAATTATGGAATAGGTTATTCTCGTAATATTGGTATTGATAATAGTTTGTCAGATTATATTTCTTTTATAGATTCTGATGATTTTGTATCTGAGAACTTTATTGAAGAGTTGTATAGTACTGCTTTAAAAAATGATGCAGATATAGTTTTTACAAATAATATATATACAGTTAATGAAGACACTAACAATATAAAACCTTATTATCACAATAGAATGAATATTTGGAAGAAAAAAT
>NZ_VYIX01000217.1 GCF_009755885.1 Brachyspira sp. SAP_772
TTTTGTTGTTTTTTTAGTTTTATGTTTTACATTAAGACCATAATTTTTGAACTTTTCTAAAACAATTTCCATTTCAGCATCAGATAAAATAGAGTAATCACCAATACCTCTTACTCCCATATATAATCTAGCTAGATTTTCAACTTCCATCATAACATGATATGCTTTTTGTAATGTTTCATCAGCAGCTAAAAGTCCATGATTTTTTAGTATACAAGCCTTATATCCTTTCATAGATTTAGAAATATTGTCGCATAATTCTTGAGTGCCGTATGTTGCATATTTAACACAAGGAATTTTATTTCCTCCAGCAACGCCTACCATATAATGAATAGCTGGAATATAATCTATATTTAAAATAGAAACCATAGATGAATAAATAGCATGATTATGTATTACAGCATTAAAAGTAGGGTTATCTTTAAGAATAGATAAATGAAATCTCCATTCGCTTGAAGGTATTTTATCTTTTTCTGGTTTTCCATTACCATCTACAAAAACAATATCATCAGGGGTCATAATCTCATAAGGCATACCTGAAGGTGTAATAAGCATACCGTCTTTAAATCTTATGCTTATGTTTCCAGCAGTACCTTGATTAACACCATCTTTTCTCATATTTAAACAAGCTTCTATTATGCTTTTAGCTAAATCTTTTCTGTT
>NZ_VYIX01000218.1 GCF_009755885.1 Brachyspira sp. SAP_772
CATACATATGCAATGCGAGGTTAAGGGGATGATAAAGCAGTTAACTGGAAAATATTATAGTATAGAGAAATAAAAATTAAGGATATAAAAAATGGCTACAAAAACTAAAGAAAAGAAAACTACTAAAAAGAAATTAGTAATAGTTGAGTCGCCTGCTAAGGCAAAAACTATAAATAGATATTTAGGGTCAGATTATGTAGTATTATCATCAATGGGGCATTTAATAGATTTGCCAAGAAGCAGACTAGCTATAGATGTAGACAATGGTTTTGAGCCTGAATATATTACAATAAGAGGAAGAGCTAAGATATTAAATGATCTTAAAAAAGAGGCAAAGAAATCTGAAGAGGTGTTGCTTGCAGCCGATGATGATAGGGAAGGGGAGAGTATTGCTTGGCATATAGGAAATAAAATAAGAAGCGTTAATTCTGCTGTACCTATAAAAAGAATAGTTTTTCATGAGATTACAAAAGATGCACTTAAAGAAGCCATTGATAAACCTAGAGATATAGACATAGCAAAAGTAAATGCTCAAAAAGCAAGAAGGGTATTAGACAGACTTATTGGTTATAATTTAAGCCCTTTGCTTTGGGAGAAGATAAAAAGAGGTCTTTCTGCAGGAAGAGTACAGAATGTCGCTTTGCTTATAATTTGTAACAG
>NZ_VYIX01000219.1 GCF_009755885.1 Brachyspira sp. SAP_772
ATAATAAATTAGTTATTTTATTTAAATTATAATATTTACTTAAATACTCATATAACATTGGAACTGTAGAAATTGTTAATATCAATATAGGATATATAAAATATCTATTTTCATCATCTATTGGTTTATATCCAGTTAATACCAGTAAAGATGTAAGAGTATTACAAATGAATGAATATACAATTCCAAGTAATGATATTTTTTTTGTGACAATATTCAAATCTTTTCTAGTAATTAATAATAATGATAATATAGCAAGTATAAAAATTGGTAGTATAGATAATTTAAATCCTTTTATAGTTGTAATTATAGCTTTGAGTAAATTTTCAAAAATAATTAAATTAATAAAATTAGTATAGAATCCACTTTCTGAGTTATCAGTTTTTATAAAAATATTAATAATAAAATTAATAACAAAAATCATCAATATTAATGTTAAATAATATTTTAGATAATAAATAATACTTTTTTTACTAAAAATTGTACTAAAATTATCATTATTTCGTAATAATATTGGAATGAATATTCCTAAAGGCAAGGCAAGAGAAGATCTAAAAAAGTATGCTATAGAAATTAATATAGCAGATAAATATATCTTGTTATTCAACATAAAATATACTGATATATCTAAAAAAATAGAAAATATTATAAAATTACT
>NZ_VYIX01000220.1 GCF_009755885.1 Brachyspira sp. SAP_772
AGAGTAAAAATATATATGAAAGATAATTTCCATTGATTTAACTCCCTATCATTTACTATATTTTACACATTCTATAATTTTTAATTCATTAATTATAACATATTATAAATATTATATCAATACTTTACATATTATTTAACTAGTGAAAATTCACACTTCTAGTAAGCACAACACTCTTATCATCAAARTCTGTAACCTCTGCTTWAAATATATATTTGCCGCGTTTAGGTATAAAACTTCCTCCCCTATAATAATGAGAATCAACCCCATAAACATCTTCAAATCTATAATCTGGAGATATATAATAAACATTRTTCTGCTTAATAAAATAAGTAAAATCATAATCTCTAAGCAAATCATCATTCATATATATTTTTACTCTCTTAAGCCCCATAGGAATGCTTCCAAGCAAATCATAAGCCTTAACAAATAATTTTAGCTCATCATTATACCTTATAGACATATTGTCTTTTATCTGTATTAATCTATTTTCTGTTCTTAAATATATACCATGTATAAGCGGAGATTGTTCAGAGCCTTTATTCATATCAAGATAAGCAAGAGGGTCTATAACAAGCCCCTTTTTCATATCTTCTATTGTAAGATGCAAATGAGCACCTCCAGAACGACCAGTGTTTCCTGTTAAAGCAAGTATATC
>NZ_VYIX01000221.1 GCF_009755885.1 Brachyspira sp. SAP_772
GCTTGCTGTTTATTAATATTTCTAATGCTGAYTCAGRTATATCTTTGTAGATTCCTGTTGAGTTTATATATTCATTAATAAAAGTTCCATAATCAACACTAGGTATTGCAGGCGGAAAAAACTGCGAAAATAAATTCAACGAATTAAAAAAAGCTAATGTAAATATAAACAATAATCTCTTCATTAAAAAATCCATAACTTAAAGCTCAAAAGTATAATGTGTAACAGCCTCGTCAGGATAAAAATAATTATTTCCTTTATCTTTTATCATCTTTAACATATCAGCTATTGCTTTATAATATAAATAATAATAATTATATTGTTTATAAATCTCAATATTTTCTGCTGTTTTAAGCATATCATAATATTGCTTTGAAAGATTTAATGATGTTTCATACTGATTATCTATTTGAAAGACTCTATCATAATCCACCAAACGAACTATTTTATTATTGAAAGTAAATAAATCAGCCCCTCCGCTCTGCCAGCCTATAACAGAGTTTATTTCATTATTTGGTATAACACTAACCCAATCAGATTCCTCTGCTTTATCAGGAGGCACTGAAGAAACCTGCAATTGATAAGCACCAGATTTTTTAATATGCTCTTCTGTAATTGTAAAATTAGTTTCTAATCTATCTGCAGCTTCTTTAATT
>NZ_VYIX01000222.1 GCF_009755885.1 Brachyspira sp. SAP_772
ATCATAAAGCTAAAACTTWTYAATATTAATTTATTATTTAGTAAGGTGTATATATTCTCTATTCTTTTTAGTTACCCTTCCAACAATAGCCGCACARTCWATGCCCTCACGCCATAAATCAGCAAGCATATTCTCAGCATTAGCCTTATCTACACATATAAATAATCCGCCMGCAGTCTGAGGGTCAAAAGTAAGCATCTTTAAACTATAATCCACATTCTCATCAACTAAAATATTYTCMCCMACATAACGCATATTTGTAAAAGCAGCYCCAGGTATACAKCCCATATCCAATACCTCATARCTCTTCTCAAACATAGGCAATGCTGATGTATTTATCTCTATAGTTACATCACTAGCCTTAGCCATCTTATAAGCATGMCCAGCAAGWCCGAAACCTGTTACATCTGTAGCACATTTTGCATTATATTTATTCATTAYAGCACAAGCTTTTTTATTTAAAGTACTCATAGCATTAAATACATCTGTAATAGCACTTTCTTTTATTAAYCCCTGCCTCATAGCAGCTAAACAAGCACCTGTACCAAGAGGCTTTGTAAGTATTATAATATCTCCGTCTTTAGCAGCAGAGTTTGTAGTAATATTATTAGGATTAGCAAAACCAATAACAGCCATACCATATTTAATTGCTGTAT
>NZ_VYIX01000223.1 GCF_009755885.1 Brachyspira sp. SAP_772
ATTAATTTCTATCTCTAATGGTTTTAAATATTTTTTTATACTTACATCATTTTCTAAAGCTAAATCTTTTAAGCTGTAAAAATGTCTGCTGTCATCAAACTCTTTATAATTTGGAAGAAGAGTTTTTATAAAGAAATTATATTCTGTTGTATTATTGTCTATAAGCTTGCCATCTTTTGCTACAAACAATGCATTATATTTTCTCACTCTTCCGTCAAAGTTTTTTTTAGCTTTATCTAAAGCAATATTACCAAAAATAACATATATATCTTTAGAAGCTTTTATTATCTCTTCTCCAAGTCTCTCGCATTCTCTTACAAATGATTCACTCTCCCACATATCTCCAACCATATACCCAGAAACAGAAAGCTCTGGAAAAACAATAATATCTGCCTTATTATCCCTTGCTTCTTCAATATATTTAATCATTTTACTAGCATTTATCACCGGCATAGAAGGTATTATTTCAAATTGGCATATAGCTATCTTCATAAGAAACACTCCAATTTTTTAATTAAATTTTTAATATAAAATTAAATAAAATATTGGATAATATAATATAAGAAAATAAATAATTTGTCAAAATATATATTATAATGATATAATCAAATAATTAAAACTTATTATTGAGGTTATAAATAAAATGAGAAGAAAAG
>NZ_VYIX01000224.1 GCF_009755885.1 Brachyspira sp. SAP_772
ATGCTTCAAGAAGTGCTGGTCTTGCTTTTGAAACTAGAGCTAGAATATTATTTGGCACTTTAATGACTGGTAAAAAATTCTTCTACAGCCATTATCAGCATGCTCTAAAAGTGAGAAAACTAATGCAAATGGACTTTGATAATGCATTCAAAAATGTTGATATCATAATATCTCCAACTTCTCCTATAACTGCAGGTCTTTTAGGTACAAGAGACCAAACAGACAGTGCTTTAGGTTTCTTAGCAGATAGTTATGCTTCTAATATTAACTTGGTAGGTCTTCCTGCTATGAGCGTGCCTTGCGGAGTTGATAAAAACAATATGCCTATAGGTATACAGTTTATAGCTAAGCAGTTTGATGAGGCTTCTATGTTTAAAATGGCTTATGCTCATGAAATAAATTACAAATAATTATAGTTTTAATAAAAATATAAAGGGCTTTTACTATTATTAATAGTTTAAGCTCTTTATTTTTATATTAATAAATTTTTTCATATTATTAAATAAAAATATTGATTTGCTATATCTTTTTTAAAAATAATTTATATATTATTATATTATTTTGTTGAGGGAAAATAAAATGATATTATTGGTTTATTCAATGCCTTTTTTGGTTTATTTATGTTCCAGTATATTTTCAACAGTTTTAGTTATTAA
>NZ_VYIX01000225.1 GCF_009755885.1 Brachyspira sp. SAP_772
TAAAGTCCTGATGGATTGCCTACAACTCTTATATCTTTTCTGTTTTTCCAAATAAAGCCTATCGCATTATTTTTCATTGCTGTAATGTATGTCATATTAGAAACGAGTTTATGTTGCTGATCTCTAATTATCATATTCTGCCACTTATTAGTATTATAATTCTTCTTAGCATTAACAGGTATTACATCATTCCAAAAATCATATTCCAATTCTTCTAAGTTTTTATTATTATGAGGTATTGAGGCAAAGTTCATAAGTCTGTTTTTTATTTCTTCTATCGTATTTTGGTCTTGAGTGGTTATATATGATAATGAAACATTTATTCTTCTTTCTAATTCTTTTTTGAAATCAGGCTTTAAATCTTCTATTTTATATTTCTGTATACCTGAAGCAATTTGGAATATGCCTTTTTTTATAAATTGATTATATTCATTTTTTAACTTAGAACGTACTTCTTTATTTACACTTTTTAATACTTTATCATAATCTTTTTTTATTCCTTTATCTATTGCTCTTACAAGTCCTTCAATAGCAGTTTTTGATAAAATATTATTAATGCTAAATAAATTGTCATCAAAGAAAGATTTTAATATTCTTTTTGCTGTATCAAATAAGCTAATCATAACTATAGTATAAAACAAAGAAATAAAAAAG
>NZ_VYIX01000226.1 GCF_009755885.1 Brachyspira sp. SAP_772
GCTCAAATATTAGCTCAAATATTAAATAATTTTAAAGCAGAAAATAAAAACCTCTATTCTATAATATCTCCTCTATATGTTGCAAAAAGAAAAGAGCATAATGACATATTTGGCTCTATAATTTTTAATTGTAAAACTAAGAATAATAATTTATTTAATGCAATGGCAATAGTAGTTAAAGAAGAAGAGTCAATAGTACTCACTATTATCTCAACACTTGCTACAAGCAATAATTTAATATTTTTAGCAAAAGAAATAATTAATAGCTTATATATAAAATGATTAAAGAAATAAACAAAATAATAAAAACTCTAAACAAYATACCAGAACCATTTTCTGTAGACGGYATAATAAAAACATTTGAAAAAAGTTCTAAAAAAATAATAAAAAACTTTGCTCTATATTTTTACAAAGATAAAAATTCAAATCTATGGTACTCTACTTCAAAAAACATAATAAAAGAAAATAATAAATACAAATTAAAAGCAAGAAATTATGAGTTTGGTTATTTAATAATAGAAAGCAGTGTTGAAAAAGAATATTTAGAAATAATAGTAAATCATTTATCTATAATACTCTACAGTGAAAAACTATCATTTTTAGCAAATAGAGATATACTTACTAATTTATACAACAGAGGCTATTTATTAAA
>NZ_VYIX01000227.1 GCF_009755885.1 Brachyspira sp. SAP_772
GTGTATGCAAAATTAGCACCAAATTCATCAACATTAAAATGCTCTATTCCAGAACCTATCTCTTCATCTGGAGTAAATGCTATTTTTATTTCACCATGTTCTATACTCTTATCTTTAATTATAGTTTCTGCCATAGTCATAATCTCAGCAACACCAGCCTTGTCATCAGCACCTAAAAGTGTTGTTCCGTCTGTTACTATTAAATCAAAACCTTTATATTTATTTAAACTAGGAAAATCTTTAACACTAAATATTATATTTTTTTCTTTGTTTAAAACTATATCTTTTCCATCATAATTTTTTATTATATTAGCTTTTATATCTTTACCGCTAACATCTTCTACTGTATCTAAATGKGCAATAAAACCTATTTTTGGCTTATCTTCTTTTCCTTTAGTTGCRGGAATWGWAGCATATACAAAAGATTTATCATCAATATAAGAATCATTAATTCCCAACTCTTTTAATTCTTTTAATAAATACTCAGCAAACACTCTCTGCCCAATAGAGCTTGGTGTTTCATTTTCATTAGCAGATGATGATGAAGTGTCAAAAGTAGTGTATTTTATAAATCTTTCATAAGCTTTCATAAATATATCCTAAAAATTAATATTTATATATTATCAAAAAAGAATAAATATTCAATATATT
>NZ_VYIX01000228.1 GCF_009755885.1 Brachyspira sp. SAP_772
ATTAGAAGTTATGTTTTTCAGCCTTATCAGATGGTAAAAGATTTGAGAACTGGTCATGAAACTGGTAATATGAACTCTGTTATGGACGGTAATATTGACGAGTTTATATCTGCTTATCTTAAACAGCAAATAAAAAAATAATTATAAAGTATTTCTATAGTTATACGATTATAAAAACAGTATTGAAATTTATTAAAACATTTCAATTAAATCTTAATTAAAAATGGAATTTATAATCAATGTCTAATAAAAAGTTTAATTTAAAAATTGCTACTATWGCTTCTTGGGTACTATTATTTTTCKCTTGGATATTTTTCTATGCAGTTACACAAAGACCTACTGCTGTTTTTTGGGTTGTATTAGCTGTAACATTAATACTTACGGCAATTACTGTTATAATAGAAAAAAATAATATAATTTCTCTATTAAAAACAAGATTTGTTCATAAAGCTTTTTTTGGCATACTTTCTCTTATTATAATTTTAGCTATWTTRGTAGGGCTTTATATTATAAGTATAAACTTCCCAATAAGATTTGATTTAACACAAAATAAATCATACACAGTTTCTCAGCAAACTATGGATGTAATTTCTAGAATAGATAGTCCTCTTTCAATAGTTGTTTTAAGGTCTCCAAGTACCGATCCT
>NZ_VYIX01000229.1 GCF_009755885.1 Brachyspira sp. SAP_772
AATATGAATATATTCGTCCAGGGTCATTTCGTATAGTTTCTGGTTTTATTAATGGAGTGTTGCCTTCATGCAATGTAAATAATGGGGTTTTATCTGTAATTGGTAAATATTCTCTATAKTCGCTTAAAAGTCCGTTCCATGCTTTCATAATATTATCCTTTTTAATGTTATTAACTYATAAAAATTAATAATTATTATTAATAGTATTTAATATAGAATATAATATAAACAACAATTTTTCAAGTTTTAATTACTATTAAACAAATAATTTTTTTATATAATGTATATTTTATTCAACTTTTTCCCGCMGCAAAAAGTTGCAAAAAGTGCAAGTACTATAGCTTTGTCATTTGGAATATATAAAGCTAAAATAATATTTATATTTTGTTATATATAAAAAGCTATACTCTATTAAATGCAGTCTTTTTGGTTCTTTGTGCCAACAAAAGAACTGGGGTGCGGGGCAAAGCCCTGCAAATAATAAAAATAAAGAAARTTAAAAATTTGCAGCATATAGTAAAACAATTATTATATATCAATTTTTTTGTTGTTCTTTTTCCCGCAGCAAAAAGAACCAAAAAGTGCAAATGGTTTAGCTTGGCATGTTTGGAATATATAAAGCTAAAATAATATTTATATTTTGTT
>NZ_VYIX01000230.1 GCF_009755885.1 Brachyspira sp. SAP_772
CAATTACAATTATTCTGCAAGAAGAGAATCTTTTACACTATTTAAAAGCCTCTTCATACTATAATCATATATAATATCTTCTATCTCTACTATAATACCGCCTATAATAGATTCATTAATATCAATATAAAAATGAACATTCTTATTAACCATCTTTATAATATCTCTCTTCAATTCTTCAATGCCTTCCAATTCTTTGGCAATGGTAATTCTTACAGAAAGTATATCATAAAACTCATTACATAAGTTTTCATATTCTACTATTATAGCAGGCAAAATATTAAATAAATCCTTTTCAACTAATATAGATAATAAATTAAGAGCCTCATGAGATATTTTATTCTCATATACCCTCCTAATGACATCAACCCTTACGTTTCCATCTATAAAATTTGAAGTAAAGAAAGAAAAAGTATCCTTATCCTCAAATAAAGATGAATAAATAATGTCAAAATCTTTTTTAATAATATCTATCTTTTTTAATTCATTAGCTGCATCAAACATAGCCTTAGCATAGTTTTTAGCACTTGCCTCGTTTTTTACTATACGCTTAAATCTAGCAGTTTTCTCTTTCTGAACTTCATTGAATATTTCAGTTTTTAMATTTGTAAAAATCTCAGCAGTTATAGGATTCATATTCTCCTC
>NZ_VYIX01000231.1 GCF_009755885.1 Brachyspira sp. SAP_772
AGTCTTTTTAAAGAAATCCATAGTCATAAATTGAGGGTTAATATTTTTGTAATTTTTTGATTTAGCTCTCTCAACCATCTCTGGCATAATATCTATACTTATTTTTTCTAAATTATTAATATATAATTCATTTAAATCATAATTAGTATTTTTTGATATTCCATATGAGTAATAATCCATAAACTCATTAGTATTATCATCAATATAAATTAAATCATCTGTTGTATTATYTACAGAATCTTCTATATCAAAATGATGATAAGCCTCTATATAATTTCTATACGATTTAGGGTCATCAAACCTTTTATATCTATCCTCACCAGATATTATYAATCTTTCTTTTGCTCTTGTTAAAGCAACATATAAWAGCCKYTTYTTTTCAGAYTTATCTGCTAAAGAATTATAWTTATCATCTTYAGAAAAGAATTTTAATTTTTCTTCTATTTCTCCATGTATAGGAATCTCTATATATGGAAAGTTTTCAACAAAATCAAACATATTGTTTTGAGCAGCTCTATAATGTCCAGCTCCTGCTAAAAAGACATTATTAAACTCTAACCCCTTAGATTTATGTATAGTCATTATTCTAATAGCCTCAACTGATAATTTTGGTATTGTAGCATAAGAAATATCTTTAGCATTCA
>NZ_VYIX01000232.1 GCF_009755885.1 Brachyspira sp. SAP_772
TTTCCCGCCTTCGCACCACGAGAACTTCCTTCAGTCGCCTTAAGGACTACCTTCGATCGTACCAAGTAGGCCTATCGCAAAATAACTGTGGAAAAACAACCGCAAATAAAAAACTATTTTTCTATCTTATAGCAATTATCATATTCTATATCATTTTCTTTTAATATATTAATTAACTTCTCTTCAAAAACAACTTCRCTCTCCCAACACATGCCGCACCCTGCAGATATTTCACTTGGTATAGATATAATATTTCCCAATACTTCATTRGTTTGAGCCATAACATTTTTGAAAGTCTTTTCTGCCCTCATAACATCTGTTGTGGTATTGAATGTTATTATTAATCTTTTTTCTTTATTATGTTCATTRTTTTCTGCTATATTATTTTTTGTATTGTTAATTAYTTTATTATTAGATTTTTTTTCAAAGCCTATTATAGCAGCACCTATAGCACCAGCATACTGCCCTCTTTTATCTGTTATCACCTTTCCGCCTAAAGCTTTCTCTAAAGCCTTAACTAAATAATCAAACATGCATAATCCGCCAGTTAGAAAATAAGTATCATCTTTAAACTTTCCGCACAATGAAGAGCCTTTATTTGCAACAGAGTTTACTATCGCATAAGCCATCTCTTTTTTTTCTTT
>NZ_VYIX01000233.1 GCF_009755885.1 Brachyspira sp. SAP_772
AATGTGTCCGCTCTCTTTCATAGCAATACCAGTATCTTTTAATATGCTAGTAGCAGGCTCTTGACCAACAAACACAAATACTCCGTCTACAGCTTGTTCATGTATAGAATTATCTAATACATTTTTTATTTTTATATTAGTAACCTTTCCGTCTCCGCAAATCTCATCTATCACGCTGTCTAATACATATTCTACTTTACCAGTATTAGTTAAATGTTCTATATTGATAGCATCAGCTCTAAACTCTTTTCTTCTATGAACTAAATATATTTTATTAACAAATCTAGTAAGGAAATAAGCCTCATCAAAAGCACTGTTTCCGCCTCCAACTACAGCAACAGTTTTTCCTCTATAAAAAGCACCATCACAAGTAGCACAGTATGAAACACCTTTTCCAGCAAAATCTGCTTCGCCTTTAGTGCCTAATTTCTTAGCAAAACCACCCATAGCAAGTATTATTGTTTTAGTTTGATAAGTTTTTCCATCTGCAGTATGAATAGTTTTCACTTTATCTTTAATATTTTCTATTTTTGTTACCTCATCATAAACTATAGGGTTTTTAGAAAATTTTTCAGCATGTCTTTGCATTCTATCAACAAGTTCAAAAGAAGTCATCTCTTCCGGAAAACCTAAATAATTTTCA
>NZ_VYIX01000234.1 GCF_009755885.1 Brachyspira sp. SAP_772
TTTATTCCAATTTGCAATTTGTTCACCTACAATTTTTACATCTGGACGTTTATCAAAAAATTCTATTTGCCAACTTCTTCTTCTTTCATCAGCATGGAAGTTGCCTGGAGGGCCGTTTAATACTACAACATTAGCACCTTGMGGAATTTGATCTAAAGCGGCTATAGCATTTACTGCTGCTTGTTTATATGGGTCAGCATCTACTGAAGAAGCACCTGCTATACCAGCAATTCTAGCATTTGTAGTTAAACAAATTATTCCAGCAGCAACAACTTTTTCAGCATAAGGTCTTTGAGCTTCTCCATTATTTGGCTGTATAATGATAACATCATATTTGTTTATTATAGCATTTTCTATTAAGCTATTTTCAACGTCATCATTAGCTTGTCCATCAAATATGTCTACAACAATATTAGGATATTTTGCAGCTTCTTCTTTGATAGAGTTAGCTAACCAAGCAGCAAAAGAATCTGCCTGAGCCCTTGCTATATACGCTACTCTTATCTTTCCGTCTGTCTTTTCAGAAGCAGAAGATTCCTGAGCAGACTTATTACAGCCAGATATTGAAAATAACATCATAGCTGCAACAACAAAAAATAATGATAATTTTTTGCCCATTTTTTTCTCCTTTAAATTAATTT
>NZ_VYIX01000235.1 GCF_009755885.1 Brachyspira sp. SAP_772
TTATCAGTTTATATGATTAGCAGCTCTTTATCATTTTCTAAGTTTGTATATCATAATATGCTTTTGGGATTTATTATTTATATAATGCTTGGAATAGTRTTTTTCTTTGTTAGATTTAAATATAGTTTTTTAATGGATAATTATATTAATTTTAGTATATTTTTATGTGTTTTTTCTTTATTAATTATAATATTGTCTTTAGTTATAAATATTATATTAATGCGTAATAATAAGAGAATGGAAGAATRATAGAATGAATCAAGTTGTTATTAATGATTTTTGCAAGATAGATATAAAAAAGGGTAGTGTAGTTACAATAGGTAAATTTGACGGTGTTCATAAGGGGCATCAGAAGCTTATTAAATATACTGTTAATATGGCTAARAAATATAACTTATTATCTGTTGTTATGATGATAAGAAAGAAGAATGTATCTATTTATAATATGGAAGAAAATATATCTTTTATCAAGGCTTTGGGTGTTAATTATATAATAGTTATTGACTTTTTACCAGAATTTTATACAATGGAGGCTAAAGAGTTCTTTAATAGGTTAATAGAATATTATAAGATGAAGCGAATTGTTATTGGAGAAGACTTTGCTTTTGGTAAGGATAGAGTTGGGGATATTGATTTTCTAA
>NZ_VYIX01000236.1 GCF_009755885.1 Brachyspira sp. SAP_772
TAAAGGGGGCTGATTATACTATAAAAAATTATGACGGTAAAACTGCTTCAGACTTATTATATGGCGATAGTATAGAAAATATAATTGGTAATTTTGGTGAAACTAATATTTATGATACGAATTCATATAATAATAATAATAATAATAATTTAAACGTCATTCAAGCAAATAATATTGTAGAAGATTTTTTGTATGATAATATGCCTGATGATGATACTTCTTATTATAAAAAAGAAGAAGAAAATAATGAATATGCTCATCAATTAGAAAGTAAAATTCTTTTTGATGCWATWTATAAAGATGATGCCGCTTTAATACATAATGCTATCTCTAAYACAGTTGATCTTAATACAAGAAATCCGGAAGGCTTTACTCCGCTTCTTTATGCTATTCATTATGATAAAACAAATGCTCTTAATATACTTTTAAGCTATACAAATAAAATTGATATAAATAAAACATTAGACAATTATACTAATTACTATTCTAAAAAAGGTATTAATTTTAGCGGAGAATTGGTATTTGATAAAACAACCCCTTTAGAATATGCTATATTTAAAGGAAATATTAATATAGTTTCTATKCTTATGGATAATAATGCTGATATATATCTTGAAGATTCAAAAGGATATAATGGAAT
>NZ_VYIX01000237.1 GCF_009755885.1 Brachyspira sp. SAP_772
TGTTTAGGTTATTTATATCTTTTATATCATCTTTATATTCAATGCATGGCCCCATTGAACTATAAGTATCTAAACTTTTTCTAGTATTACTGAGGATATGACTAAATGTCCTAAATGCGGTATTGAGCTTTCTTTTGAATAATGGCAAATACTTGCAAAGTTTGTTCTTCCAATCATTATAAAAAAATTGGAGAAATTAAAAATATTTGGAAAGAGTATAAAGACGTTTATCAATGTGATGAATGTTCTTTATACTTTATAGATTCTCCAACCGATGAAGAGATTAACTCATTATACAAAAATGAATATCATAATAATATAAAAAATAAATTATTTGAGATAGCTAAAAGCAAAATGCGTTATGCTAGAAGTTTATCTCAATTTAATTTTATAAAACAAACTATAGATTTGAAAAACAAAGATATATGCGAGATTGGTGCTTTTGACGGATTATTATTGAGTTTATTCAAAAAAAATAATAACAATGTTTTTGGGTATGAGCTTAATGATGATGCAAGAGTTTATKCCAAAAAAAAATATGATATTGATTTAAAAGAAAACTTTTTGGAGAGTAAATCTAAATACGACATTATAATACTTTCACATGTAATAGAGCATTTTAGAGAGCCTAAAGAGAT
>NZ_VYIX01000238.1 GCF_009755885.1 Brachyspira sp. SAP_772
GAAGTAAGTGGTGATACTGGCGTAGATAAAGCAGCAGTTGTTACAAAAAACCAAGACGGTGGTATATATCAATTTACTACTACTGCTACAACTACTAGTACTACTGGAAGCGTTATATATAAATATACYAAAAGTGCAATAGCACCTATAAAAGAAATGACTCTTAATAATATCACAGTAACTAGTGATACTGGTAGTGGTACAGGAAGCACTGCAACTATAAATGATACTACATTCCAATTCTTATTTGAAATAGTATCTGTAACTTATCAAGGAAGCGATATAACTACTGATATTAAAAGTATTAGTGGAAATACAATAACATTTTATAACACAGCTTTAAGTGGAAATATAACAATAAAATATCAATATATGGACGTATATCAAATTTCAGAAAAACCAACTAAAGAAGGTGCTATTGAAGCTGGTAATATAATAACATTAACTCAAAATGATGCTGGTAAAACTTATATATGTAAAGATATAAATATGAATACATATTACTATGGAATAGTACCTGCTGATGGAATAATACAATCAGCATCATTACCAGGTGCAACACAAAATAACAATTATCAATTATGGCTTTATTAATATAAAAACGGAGATTGAAAATGAAAAAATTAATATTAATTCTT
>NZ_VYIX01000239.1 GCF_009755885.1 Brachyspira sp. SAP_772
CATTATTTAAGTTTTGATTATTTTCTTCTTTACCTATAGCTTCAATATTTTCAGCAGGCACTTCACATTTAATTCTAAAATAATCGCATAAGCCTTGTATTCTTAAATCTTTAAAGTTCAAGTCAAAGTATCTTTTCATAAATGTATTATTAATCTGCTCTACAAAACGTGATATAATTCCGTATGCGTTTATAATACTATCAGATTGAGATATGCTTGCTAAATCTCTTGTAGCACCTCTATTTAATCCAAGTGATTTTATATCAACACCTTTATTTTTAAATATTGTAGATAACATACCATCTCTAAAATTATACCATTCATTAGCATCTATACCTTCAATCTTTTCTATTTTACCAAATGAACCTATAAATACGCCGCCTCTTCTATTAACAAAATCYCTTATTTCTTTTTCTGCYAYTTTTCTYTGYTCATCAGATAAACYYTCAGCAGTATTATATAAACTRTAATTAAAACTATGCTCACCTATATTACATAAGTTCCTATTAAAAGAATTATCCATATTTTCTAATACTTTCCAAAGCGGATAAACAGAATATAAAAAAGGTTTTCCTAAAGGGTCGCCTTTAATAGTACCRTAATRRCAATAACCTGCTAYAGATAAATCAAAATCTAT
>NZ_VYIX01000240.1 GCF_009755885.1 Brachyspira sp. SAP_772
TAATAAATTGACAAACTAACTCTATTTTGTTAAAATATAAAAACATACATTAATTTGGATTTTTTGATGGATAAAAATTATAAAGTAATAGCAAGAAAATATCGTCCGCAAACTTTTGAAGAGGTAATAGGGCAGGAACATATCACAAAAACAATATCTAAAAGTATAGCACAAAAAAAAATAGCACATGCTTATCTTTTTTCTGGTGCTCATGGTGTAGGTAAAACWTCTCTTGCAAGAATTATAGCAAAAGCCTTAAACTGTGTTAATGGTCCTACAGATAAACCATGCGGAGTTTGTCCTTCTTGTACKCAAATAGAAAATGGTACTCCTTTAGATGTTATTGAAATAGACGGTGCAAGCAATAGGGGTATAGAAAATATAAGAWCAATAATAGAAAATGTACGCATATCGCCTGTTGCTGGTAAATATAAAGTATATATTATAGATGAGGTTCACCAGATTACTAATGAAGCTTTTAATGCTTTACTTAAAACATTAGAAGAGCCGCCTGCCCATGTTGTATTTATACTTGCTACTACCGAAGCAGACAGAGTACTTCCTACAATAAGAAGYCGATGTCAGCAGTATATTTTTAAGTCTTTGGGTATAGAAGATTTAGAGAAGATTCTTAA
>NZ_VYIX01000241.1 GCF_009755885.1 Brachyspira sp. SAP_772
ATTTTTTTATTTTTAATTTAAAGATATTATCATTTTAATTTTTTCTTTTCTTCTAATAATTTTTTTATTTTTAATTTAAAGATATTATCATTTTAATTTTTTCTTTTCTTCTAATAAAGAATTAATTTTAGCTTGTACCTCTGATATCTCTTTAGAATAGTCTTTAGTATTATCAGATATCATATAATCTATTCTTACTTTATAAGATTCAATTTCTTCTTCAAGCTGTTCACGTTTTTCTTTTTTTACATCAACTTTTTTTACTTTATTAGACATTTTTATTCTATAAACGTCTATAAGAACAGCTATAATAACWACTATACCTATAGTAAAGTATTGGAAGAACTGCTCAACACCAACAGAAGGAAGTCCTACTTTAAGTACAGACATTATATATACACCAATTATAGTACCTATTATAGAACCAACACCGCCAGAAAGAGAAGTTCCTCCTATAACTACTGCAGCAATCGCATCAAACTCATAACCCTGTCCAGCTCCAGGACTTATGCTTGAATAGCTAGCAGCAAAAGTTAAACCTCCTATACCACAAAAAAATCCTGCTATAGTATAAGCAATTATTTTCCATTTATTAGTTTTTATACCAGAAAGTCTTGCAGCCTCTGCATTGCTT
>NZ_VYIX01000242.1 GCF_009755885.1 Brachyspira sp. SAP_772
AAATTTATATACTTTTTAAATAATTATAAAATATATGATTAAAGTTTTCAGAAATGTTTAGATAAAGTTTTATATAGCAAAAAGTATAAATCTAGTTAAAATATTATTATAAATTAGGTTTAAAAAAATAAAACATATGTTATAATGAAGAATAGTCATATATGCTTTTATGATAGAGTATAAATTTAAATAATGTATAAAAAATAAGGATAAATTTACTTTATACATATTGAATTAGTTATTGTAATATTTTTTATATAAAAATAGGAAGTTGTATATATTTATGTTTATTATATACAGACAATGCTTTTGTAAATATATTCAGGAGTTTTTATGATAGAAAATTATGATTCAAAAATTGATGAAGTAAATATGGAAAATGTAGTTTTCCATGGTATAAATAAAGATGATTTTTTATTTATAGATTGGATAATTTTAGATGGATGCAATTATAGATGTTCATATTGTTTTGGTCAGAGTTCTCTTGATAAATCACAATTTGTTCCAGTAGAGAAGTTAAAGCATGCTGTTGATCAAATATTTAAAATAAATAGAAAAACATATATTTTTAATATTCTTGGTGGTGAACCAACTTTTTATCCATATTTAATGGATCTAGTGAGTTATATAGATT
>NZ_VYIX01000243.1 GCF_009755885.1 Brachyspira sp. SAP_772
TTAATAAAAGATGGAGTAGTATATGAAAATTTTATTTATAAGACATGGTCAAACAAAAAACAATGCAGAGCAAAAATGGCTTGGTTCTACTGATGTTTCTCTTTGGGAAGAGGGAATAAATGCTTTATTAAAAAATAAAAGTAATATAGATAAATATAAGCCTTTTGAGAAATTGTATTCAAGCCCGATGAAAAGATGTATTGAGACGGCTAAGATATATTTTGATGATATGAACTTTGAAATTATGAATGATTTAAGAGAGAGAGCTTTTGGAGATTTTGAGGGTATGACTCATAATGATTTGAAAGATAATCCTTATTTTAAAGAGTTTATGAAAACCTCTTGGAGAAGTGAAGTGCCTAATGGAGAGATATCTGAGAAATTTTTTAACAGAGTATACAATGCATATTTATCTATAATAGAAGATATGAAAAAAAATAATTTAACTTATACAGCAGTAGTTACTCATGGCGGTATAATTATGACTATATTAGATAAATATAATATAGAAAAACTTCCTTTTTATGATTATCTTTTACCTAATGGTTGCGGATATCTTACCGAAATTATAGAAAATAACAATTTAAAAATAATAGATAAAATTCTATTATAAAATAACGGAAATTGATTTTAT
>NZ_VYIX01000244.1 GCF_009755885.1 Brachyspira sp. SAP_772
CTCCTCATTATAATATTTTTATTAGTATGCATATAATCCCAATTATTATTTACTATATTATTGCTTATAAATATATTTGTAAAGAATGTATTTGTAAGGAAGTTATTAGCTTTAGAGCGTTCATAAGCTTCATTAAGTTTTTTAACTTTTAGGTTCAAAGCTCTTGCTATACTGTATGTTTCTTTGTCTATGTTGCCRTCTATATCATTAGTTCTAAACCTGCATTGAAAAGCATAYAGCACTTTTCTTGATTCATAATCCCACACATTATTAGTAGGCATACTTGTATATCCATATTTTATAAACTCATTTTTTATATCCATTACAGTAGCYYTTCTATAATCATTACTCATCATAAAGTTACTATAATCTTCTTCATCATACCATATACCCAAATCATATTCATCGTATAATCTTTTCCAAGGGAATTTTGGTCCTGGGTCTTTTTTTCTGTATGGTGCTATATCTGAATGCCCTAATATATTATAAGGTCTCACTCCGTATTTATCTACAAGCTCTCTAAGAAGATATGCTACTTTCTCTATTTGTGATTCATCATACTCTAAATATTCATCATATGGAGTAAAGTATAAATTTTCAAGCTGTCTTTTATTCATTCTTGCAAGCTGCTGC
>NZ_VYIX01000245.1 GCF_009755885.1 Brachyspira sp. SAP_772
CTCAAATTAATATTATATCTAGTTAGAAATATATCTATACTATTTTCAGAAAGAGTTTTCCAAAAATCTTCATCTTGCTGTAATAATAAAATTCCATTTGTTATTATAGTAATAGAAGTATTTGGAAAATAGCTTCTTAATATTTTACAATAATCTTTACAATTTTTATTTAACAAAGGTTCACCACCCATTATACTAAACCTATTTATCATTTTATTAGTAATTTCAGACAATCTTTTTATATCTTTTTCAAAACTATTTATATCTAAATATTCTTCTTCCGCAATTTGAGAAAAATTGCTGCAGCTAAAGCAATGCAAATTACAATGTTCAACTATATGTATATCAATATATTCTATAAATGCCTGAGGTGTTACTCTTTTTAACTGCTCATAAGTAATATTATTATTTGGAAAAAATTTTGAGTTTAGTTTTCCTCTAGCYTTATCYCTAATTTTTTTTATAGGTATCCACCATACTATATCATCTACTATAGTTCTGCTCATAAAATACTCCTAAAATTATATATGAAAATTATATATGAAAATTATATATGAAAATTATATATGAAAATTATAAAAAATAAATAATAAAATTAATATTTTTTAAACATTAAATTGATTAAGCATTTT
>NZ_VYIX01000246.1 GCF_009755885.1 Brachyspira sp. SAP_772
TCTGTATCTGTAGCTTTAGGATTAGAAATTTACAGATTTGCAATTGGAATAAAATATGAATATCTTCGCTCTAGACAGCTTTATGCTTTTAAAAAGATGGAAAGCAAGATTGGTTTAGAGGCTAGTTTATTCTTTTAAAGCTATATTATAATAAACAAAACTTATAAATAAAAATTAATTATTGCATTATTAAATTATTTGCTTTTTTTCTGCTAATAAAATATAATGCTWAAACTATCAATCATAAAAAATATATTATAATCAGAGGTTTTATTTATGGATGTTAATGATTTAAGAAAAGGCGATGCTATTATATTAGACGGCGAAACTTATCTAGTAATAGATGCTCACTTTCATAGAGCTCAGCAGAGAAAAGCCAATGTAAGAACTAAATTAAAAAACATGATTAAAGGCAATATGGTTGAAAAAACTTTTGCTTCTACTGAAACTGTTGAAGAGGCTGATATTGCATACAAAAAAGCTCAATATCTATATAGCGAAGGAAATGAGTATATATTCATGATACTTGATAACTATGAACAAGTGCATGTTAATGAAGATATTTTAGGCGATAACAAATATTATTTATTAGATAACAGCGCAGTTGATTTGCAATATATAAATGAAGAAGT
>NZ_VYIX01000247.1 GCF_009755885.1 Brachyspira sp. SAP_772
GATTTAGTTAATTATTGCAAAGATATGGTAAAAAAAATAGATTTAAAAGATGTTGAGAGAAAAATATCTGATACTATAAAAACTAAAAAAGAAGAGATGAAAAGAGATGAAATGAAAGAAGAAGGAAATGAAAAAAATTATAAAAAAGAAAATAATAAAAAAAGTTCTTCTATGGATTACTTGCCTATATTTAGTAAAAAAGAAGTATCTGATTTTGAGTTTAGCAATACTCCATTTATAGAAAAAATATCTTTCAATCATTATAATTCATCTGAGAGAAAATATAATAAAAATGAAAATATAAATGATAATCTAATGGACGACTTTTTTAATAAGAGAAATGATTTTGATGATGCTAAGAATAAAGAATTAGATTATATGGTTGAGAGTTTAAATAATTTGAAAAGAGATAATTATGGAAGGATTAATGTTAATGCAATAGAAGATAGAGAAGAGGATATGGGCAATTCTTTATTTGAGGCTGCATTTGGAAATAATATAAAAACTGATATAAAAAAAAAAGAAGATGCTTTCAATCAATATAATGAATTAAAACAATATGATGATGAATATAATAAAAATGTTCATGAGGCAATAGAAAATATTGATTGGGATTTTAGCATTAATAGATC
>NZ_VYIX01000248.1 GCF_009755885.1 Brachyspira sp. SAP_772
TTTACTATAAAGAGTAAAAGAATAACATTTTATAAATGTTTTCATATAAATAATAATTTACAGGAGTATAATTATGAATTACACAAAAAAGAGATGGTTTATACTTTTTGTGGTATGTTTAGCCAATTTATGTTTAGGCTCAATTTATACTTGGAGTGTATTTGCAGCACCTATGGCAGAATATTTATCTGGAATATTGGGAAAAACATTAACTTCTGCAGATTTAGCCATAGTATATACAATAGCTAATAGTGTAGGACCTATCACAATGATAAGCGGCGGTTGGGTTAATGATAAATTTGGACCTAAAAAAGTTTTGTTTGTAGGCGGAATGATGTGGGGAMTTGGAATGCTTCTTTCTGGTTTTGCTACAAGTGTAGGATTTTTAATTGTATCTTATGCATTAATAGGCGGTCTTGGTTTAGGAATGGCATATGGTACGGCAATAAGCAGCTGCATAAAATTCTTCCCAGATAAAAGCGGATTGGTAGGCGGTATTATCACTGCAGTATATGGTTTTGGTTCTGTAGCTCTTCCTCCTATAGTTACTGCGATAGTTAATAAATTTGATGCTCCTACTGCTTTCAAAATTGTTGGTATAGCTTTTTGTATTATACTTGCTTTTTGTTCT
>NZ_VYIX01000249.1 GCF_009755885.1 Brachyspira sp. SAP_772
GTTTTTATAAAGAAAATTATTTATATACTCGGTAATATTATAAACTAAAATTAATAATATACAAAATTATCTTATTAAAAAAAACTAAATTTTTACGATTATTTTTTATATAAAATACTTGAGGTTGTTATGAGATATTTTATTATAATATTGCTTTTTATTTATTCTTGCAGCTCTGTAAATACTAATTCTAAAACTCTTAATAATGGTTGGATTAATGAAAATAAATTTAGCATTAATTCTATAGGCTATCCAAATAGTGATAATAATGCCACATTAGAAGAAAATAAAAATAGYGCTTATAATGCTGCTTTATCTCTTTCTATTGTTAAAATTGAGAATGCTTTTTCAAAAGAATTGCCTCAAAATTATAAATATTATGATGATTTRAAAAGTTTTATATCTAATAATGTGAAAGTAGAATATGCAAATTATGTAGATAATAGATACTATAATATAATGGTTTCTATAGAATATGATAATTTATTAGATAATTTAAGAAAAGGTAAAAAAATAACAAAATAGTGTAAATTTTTTTTGTTTTTATTTTACTTTTAAATTAAATATGAGTTATTTATAAGAATAAAAATATATACAATAGGAGAAAAGTATGAAGTCTACTAAATTGAT
>NZ_VYIX01000250.1 GCF_009755885.1 Brachyspira sp. SAP_772
ATATTCAAATTAGGTATTATTGCATATCCTGCAACAGTAGAAAATAAAGCAGCTCCCACAGAAGAGAAATAAGCCAAAGCAAGCATCACTCCCAACATCTTATTAGCTTTATTACCCATTCTTGTTATAGCAGGAGCAATAAATCCTAATACTATTAGAGGTACCATAAACGATATYACTTGATTAAGTACATATTTTATAGATTGTATTACATTGATTAAACCTTCATTAGAATATGTACCTATTAGAATTCCTACAACTATTCCTATAAACAGTTTTATCAGCAAATAGTCTTTTTTGCCTTTTTTGATAGACTCTTCCATAAATATTCTCCTAAAATAATTTCATACATATAAGTATAGTAATTTTTTCTTATATGTATATAAAAATTCATAAATAAATATATAAGATTTAATAAAAAATTATACGATATATTATAAATATGTTTATTTAAGGATATATTATATGTCGATTGTTTATGCRCTATTATCATCAATATTCGCTTCACTCACAGCAATACTAATAAAAATTGGTCTTAAAGATATTAATTCAAACCTAGCTACCGCAATAAGAACCATTATAATATTATTCATGTCTTGGATATTTATTTATGAATTTTTATATACATA
>NZ_VYIX01000251.1 GCF_009755885.1 Brachyspira sp. SAP_772
AATAAAAAAAAAGCTTCCAAATGTAATAATAAAGAATTCAAGTCCTTTATTTATAAAAGCAAGGTCTGTAAAAACAAAAGAAGAAATTGATATTATAAAAAAAATAGCAAATGTTGGTGCTTTAGCTATGCTTCATACAAGTAAATTTGCTAAACCRGGTATTACAGAAAAAGAGCTTATGGATATTTACAGGCTCAATGTTATGGAAAGTAAAATATGTGTRCCAAGCACATGGTCTGCTTTTTTAACAGGAGAAAATGCATCTGCTTTAGCAATATCAGGAAACACTATAGTAAAAGATACTGATATAATAAAATTTGACGGCGGAGTTAATGCTGAATGGGATTTTTATACTACAGATATGTCTAGAGCTTGGGTAATGCCTAATGCAGATAAAGAGCTTTTTAAATTAAAAGACACATTATATGAATCAAGAACATTAATGATAGAAAATATAAAACCAAATGTTCCTTTTTCTGAGATATTTAATATAGGTTTTGAGTATGTTAAGARAAAATATCCTGGTTATGAAAGAGGACATATGGGACATAGCATTAGTATGGGTCCTCAAACTGCTGAAGCTCCTTTCGTATCTAAAAATGAAACTAGAGTGATAGAAGAGAATATGG
>NZ_VYIX01000252.1 GCF_009755885.1 Brachyspira sp. SAP_772
CATAAAATCAATTAATAACAATCAAAATTGAGCAATAATTTAAATTAATTATATTTTTTTAATTATTAGCTCTTTTTTTGGAAGCAAAAAACACTATAAAACCAAACAACAAATATAAAGCAGAAGTAATTATTGCTGTAATTAAATTATCCATAGTAGAGCCAATAGCTAAAACAGTATTTAAAATAGGAACAACCAAAAGCCCAGTAACAGACATCAATGAAAAGCCTAAAGAAAACTCACTTAAAGCAGGACTTTTATAATCAGGGTCGCATATTTTAAGAAGCGTCATACCAGTGATAAGCACCCCTGTTAAAGTGCCCCAAGAGATTATAGCCCTCTCAAAAGTATAATCATCTTTAAATAATATTTTAGTAAAATAAAACACTATTAAATATGTAAATACAAATCCAAGCACGCACATAACTATTATTGGAGCCATATAAGTCATAACAGCCTTTATAGGTAAGCTTGTTATAGCAGATACTATAGCAAAGTCGCTTAAAGTACCCATTATTTTAGCCTTTACTTTAGAATCCACACACCAATATAATTTTAGTTTTTTTATAGCGAAGTTTAATGCAAACATTATTATCATAGCATAAGTCCAAACAGGCAAAACATTAAG
>NZ_VYIX01000253.1 GCF_009755885.1 Brachyspira sp. SAP_772
CAAAGGCCTATTAAAAGAAGGATTTGATGCTGATTTTGTAATATCAGATTTGAATGATGAATCCATTATAGAAGATAAAGATATAATTACAAAAGCTTCTTGGTCTCCATATATAGGATTTAAAAGAGGCGGCAAAGTTATAACTACTATAGTGAGAGGAAATGTAGTTTATAATAACGGAAAGTTTTATAAAAGTTTTGGAAAAGAAGTTTATTATACATATTAACAAAATATAATTGTTTAGCTATATAAATAAAAAAATATGCTTGCAAATTATTATTTAACAATTAAACTTTTAATATAATTCTATTTGGCAGTGTCGTAGTGTTTATGAAGATTGCAATACTAGGCGGAAGTTTTGACCCTCCTCATTTGGGGCATTTAATATTGGCTGATACTATACAGCATGAACTTAAATGCGATAAAATATTATTCATTCCAAGTAAAATACCTCCGCATAAAAGCATAAGCGGCAAAGTTTCTGATGATGACAGAATTAATATGTTAAAATTGTCTATAGAAGATAATGACAACTTTATATTAGATGATTATGAGATAAAAAATGATTGTGTGTCTTATACGATAAAAACTTTAGAATATATTTATAATAATTACAAGTTTGAAGATA
>NZ_VYIX01000254.1 GCF_009755885.1 Brachyspira sp. SAP_772
AGCCCTATATCTTCAGCAGCCAATATGCAAAGGCGTCTTGCTATATATTTTGGGTCTTCTCCTGACTCAAGCATTCTTGCTAAATAATAAATAGCAGCATTTGGGTCGCTTCCTCGCACACTTTTTATAAAGGCACTAATTGTATTGTAATGTTCATCTTCRTCAAAGTTTAATGCCTGCTTGGTTGTAACGTCTTTTACTGTCTCTTCTGTGATTGTGAGTCTTTCTTTTGTTTCATCTATTTGTGTGGCAAGGTACGAGGTTTCAAGATATGTTAAAGCYTTTCTCACATCTCCATGCGAAAACTTTACTATTAAATCTATCGCTTTCTCTTCCACATCAATATCTTCTTCACCAAGTCCTCTCTTATCTTTTATGGCATTAACAACAGCTTCTCTAATGTCTTCATCTTCGAGGTTTTTAAACTCAAAAAGCATTATGCGTGAAAGAAGTGCATTAGTTAAATAAAAATAAGGATTTTGAGTTGTGCTTCCAATAAGAATAATTGTTCCATTTTCCACAGCAGGAAGTAAAGCATCTTGCTGAGATTTATTAAACCTATGTATCTCATCAATAAAAAGTATTGTCTTTTTTTCGTTAGATAGATTTTTTTCTGCCTTTTTAAT
>NZ_VYIX01000255.1 GCF_009755885.1 Brachyspira sp. SAP_772
TTTTTTGATATATTATTTAGTTCATTAACCCATATATAATAACTTCCATAATATGTTTTTATTTCACTTATGTTTCCTACTAATTCAGTTAGAGAAGCAGAAAAACTTTCTTTGTTATATACCTTTTTTACACTAGTTGTCATGTAAGTGTCGTAGAAATCAAATACTTCGACTCTTGAGTTTTTTTCATTAATATCACCAGATAATTCATTTCCGATTATTTCTATTTGTAATTTATTTAAAAATAATGTTTTTACTCCAAATTTTTGTGATACTTTTTCATCATATACAATTCCGTTTTCAACTATTACTTTTATTGTTCTATTAGTAATATTATTTTTATCTATAGTTTCTAAATAATATCTTCCGCTATATTTTTTTAAATAATCAGATATTTTTACTGGRTCAGTTATTATATCATCAGCAACAGGAGGTTTTTCTACAATTATTTCRTCTATTACAGTTCCATCTCCTATATCAATAKTTGTATTTGGGCTTGTAGTAGAGTTGGCACAAGAAATAATAAATAATGTTATRAAAACTAATATAATTTTATTCATAAAACACTCCATTATATATTATTTTGTTAATATAATTTGATAATTTTATATATATAAGTCTAT
>NZ_VYIX01000256.1 GCF_009755885.1 Brachyspira sp. SAP_772
AATGCTTTAAATGCTTTTAGAATATACAACTCTATTAACATGTTTACCGGAGAGTTTTCTATAGTTTTAAAACTTTTGTATGTTTTTATATTGGGTATATCTACTTTTATATCTATTATTTTTGGTATAATATTTTCTAGTTTTATAACAAGACCTATAAGTTTGCTTCTTAATGCTACAAACTCTATTATTAATTCAGATTTTAATATAGAGATGAAATTTTCTGGGGTTCATGACCTTAGAAACTTGATATATAGATTTAATGTTATGGCAAGGGCTTTGAAATATCATAGGGATAAAGAGAAAATAAGAGTRTCATTAGAGACTTGGAAGGAAGCTGCTATTAAGGTTGCACATGAAATAAAAAATCCGCTTATGCCTATTATGATGAATGCTGAGTTAATTGAAAAGAGATTAAAAAATAATATGTCTGATGATGATTTGGATAAAATAAGAAAGTATGTTAATACTATTATTAAAAATTCTAATAGYATTTTATCTCTGGTAAAATCATTTTCAGAGTTTTCTTTTAATATTAAACTCTCAGATGAAAAAGAATCTATTAACGATGTTCTTATTGAAGTTTTTGATTCTTTTAAAAATATGCAAAATGTTAATAGAGT
>NZ_VYIX01000257.1 GCF_009755885.1 Brachyspira sp. SAP_772
AAGACTTCCAAACTGAACAGTACTTCTTATGCTTTTATAAACTTCCAATTTTTCTGATATATTTTTTTTATCTTCTTCACTTATTTTATTTAAGTTTAATTCTAATCCCAAATTACCCCACATAGCAACATTTGCTCTTGTTTCTATAGTTTCCTTTCTATGTGTTTGATGATTAGGTATATCAGAAATATGGCAAGCTAAAGATATTGAAGGATAAATTAAAGAAGCTCCATATTGTATAGCAAGTCTTTCTATAGCATCAGTATCATCACTTGTCCAAACCTGAGGCATATAATAAAGCATACCAGCATCACATCTTCCGCCGCCACCTGCACAGCTTTCAAATAATATATTAGGAAATGCATTAACAATATTTTCTAATACACTGTAAAGACCTAACATATAGCTATGAGATTGTTCCTTTTGCTTTTCAGGTTTTAGATAAGATGAACCTAAATTTGTAATATTTCTATTCATATCCCATTTAACATAAGAAATATTATTTTTTGATAAAATATCAGTCATAAAGTTTATTATATAGCCGCATACTTCAGGATTACTTAAATCTAATACATACTGATATCTTGAAGTCTCTATTTTTCTGCCTTTAACTTGAATAGCCC
>NZ_VYIX01000258.1 GCF_009755885.1 Brachyspira sp. SAP_772
TTATTTTGAGTAGTATTGTTATTAACTGTTGTATTGTTTTGTGTATTATCAGATTTATTATTGCAGCTTATTAAAAAGCTTAAAGCTGTCATTAATATAATTTTTTTCATAAAACTTCCTTAAKTTATTCATTTTAAAATATTTAGAATATTAAAGGCATTATACTAATATATTTTTGAATTGTCAATTTTTATGTTATTATTTTGCCAATATCATACATTACGATACCATAGCGGAACTTTGTCGATGCACATTTAGTTTGACTAACTCATATTAAATTTATAATGCTGTAATTAGTATTTGTTTATGTAATTAGAGTATATATAGTGGGTTGATAATTTTTTATGTAAATTTATAATTTGAATGATAATGATTTAAGGTGATTGAGAGGTTATTCTTTGGAAATAAAATACTATATAATATCAAAATTATTGAAGTTATATAGCAAAGAAAAAGTAAAAGTAATACTAATAAAATATAATTTTTAGGAGATTTTATGGAAGTTTTTAAATTACCTGCTGTTGGTTATGAAAATTTAATAAAAATAATACAGGCATATGATTCTGTAAAAAAAGAAGTATATTCTTTAAATGATATAGTTAATAATTCTGGATTATATAA
>NZ_VYIX01000259.1 GCF_009755885.1 Brachyspira sp. SAP_772
GCAAAATTGGTCTCTCTTGCAATAATGTCTAGAGTCTCACCGTCCATCAAAGTGGAGTCAAAATCAAAAACTGCTAATTTCATTTATATTTATCCTTATAGTGTATATCCTGAAGTAAGTTTAATATACTTTGGTTGATGAACTCCATCTATTTGTGATATTTTATCTATCATGTCGCTTTCTATTATTCTGTCAACGTTTATAGCCATTATAGACATATTGCTTCCTTTTATGTTTTCTGATACATTCATAGAACCAATATTTATTCCGTCGCTTGATAATGTAGTTGCTACTTTTGCTATCATAGCAGGCTGGTTTATATGCGGTACTATTAATATATGAGGCTGAGGTTTTATTATAACATCATAATCATTTAGCTTAACTATTCTTGCGATATTTTTAGCTATTAAAGATACAGATACATTATTAACTTCTTTGTCTGTAGTTAGTTTTACTTTTAATATGCCTGTAAATGTAGAAGGAGTTTCAGATTTTATTGTTTTTACTTCTATTCCTCTTTGCTTTGCAAGATAAGGAGCATTAACATAGTTTACATCTTGAAGCATTGAAGATAATGCACCTTTTAATACTGCTACTTCAAGAGGCTGAATATCTAAAT
>NZ_VYIX01000260.1 GCF_009755885.1 Brachyspira sp. SAP_772
GATTGGGAAAGTGCCATGGAGGTGGAGTCTGTAGGACTGATTACAAAATCAATAAGTGAACTTGAATATAGTAATGGAGTAAAAATTGTAAGACCTTTTGACCCTGTAACTGATGGATTTTATAATGATTTTGCAAAGATATTATTTCCAGAGTTTGTTTTTAATGAGAATTCAAGCTCTTCAAATATTTTAACTATAATAAATAAACAATATTTTTGGAATYTAAATTCTCAATATGCAAGTAATTATATAAATAACATAAAAGAAACATCTAGATTAATTACAAATAATAGTTTATTATATTTATATAAATCAAATTAAAATAGTTAATTATACGGTGATTGTATGAAAAAAATATTAATTTTATCTATTGCAGTATCATTTGCATCTATGATATTTATACATTTTTATGCTTTCAATAAAACAGCAATTTATATAGATCCAATTTATCATTTATATGATATGAAACAGTATTATGAAACTAAAACTATACCTGTTGTAGGTAATAGGCTCATGAATAGCTCTGATGTTAGGGATAATACTACATATGCAAGAATACCAGGCGGATTTTATTATATCATTTATTTATTATGTTATAGTTTGGCTGGGGAGTCTATT
>NZ_VYIX01000261.1 GCF_009755885.1 Brachyspira sp. SAP_772
CAGTTAAAAATTTAGTTTCTTAAATAAAATATTTTAATTTATTATTTTAATTATTTAAAAAGCCCTGTCATTATTATGATGGGGCTTTAAATTTTATATTAAAATATTTATATCAAACTATGTAAATATAATATCATTAATAATTGACTTTTTAATTATTTTATATACAATTTGTRGTTACATATGATTTTAATTATTTAATTATGGAGAATTAAAAAATGAAAAAAATTATATTAATGATTACATTATTTATCATGACTATAAGTACAACACTTATGGCTAAAAGCGGTGCTGGCGTTGATATTACTGTACCTCTTGGTGCTGGTATTGGATATTTCTTTGAAGATGGTAAGAAAAGTGAAACTCTTAAGCCAAATGCTGGTTTTGAGGGCGGAGTTTATTTAAGACCTAATTATTATTTTGATTTAGCTATACTTTCTTTAGGTTTCTCATTAGACTTAGGTTATCAGAGAGATGTTTTTGCTTATAAGTCTGATATAAATACTGAGTATTTAAGTTTTGACAGTTTAAGTATAGGTTTAATGCCAAAAATAGATGTATTATTTATGTCTATAGGTGTTGGTGCTGGTGTRAAATTCCCTCTTGGCGGAGCTAGTT
>NZ_VYIX01000262.1 GCF_009755885.1 Brachyspira sp. SAP_772
TGTTGTTGTTAAGAATTTTATTGAACATAAAAGATACATGGAATCTGATGATTTGATAAATTGGCGTGATAGTGTAACTGAAACTACAAAAACTTATAAAATGCCTAATACGAATCATATAGAACCTAATTTTTTAGGAAGATATGGATTGAATGTAATAGAATATTTTATGTTTTATTATAAAGGAAAAATATTTTTATATAAAGGATTTAAAAATATTTTAGATGAKTATCCTGATGGATATAAAGACCCAAGTGACCCTGCTTTTGATTTTTATGCAAATGAATATTATACAATTGATTATGGTAAAGATATCAGTGATGCTAAAAATTGGACTACAAATTATTTTCCTGATTATAATGGTACAAAACTTCTTTATGTTAATCATTTTGCTTTTGATGAGAATAAGCTTTATTTATGTGAAGCTAATTTTGGAAATAGTGTTTATGAATATGATGGAAATTTATGGCAACAAAAGGGAAAATATGTGTATACAGATAAATATTTTTCATCAGAAGATGGAGTAAATTGGAAAGAAGATATTAAGCCAACTTCTGATTATTTAAAAATTTTAACAAGTGATGTTATTCTCGCTTCTTATAAATCACAAAATGTTA
>NZ_VYIX01000263.1 GCF_009755885.1 Brachyspira sp. SAP_772
TGAAGCTTTAAAAGATATATATGAATTAAAATTCGATTCTAATTTTTTTCTTTCACTAATAAAGCTTAATATCAAACATAAATATGCTCTAAAATTATTATATGAAATATATACTACTACAAAGAAAAGAGATATAAAAAAAGAAGCTTCTAAAAKTATTGATGAAGTTCTTGAAAAAATGAATATTAGCTATAGCGAGTTTAAATTAAAGTGTATGCCAAATTTGRGATTTAATTCTAAAGGTGAAAGAGAGTTCAATAAAGATTATAAATTAATTTTAAATAGCGATTATTCTTTAAGTTTGTTTGATATAAAAAATRATAAAATATTAAAAAGTATGCCTAAAAAAATTAATGAAGATTTAAAAGAAGAAATACAAAATTTAGAAAAAGAAATAYATAAGTTTATGAGAGCAAATTCCTATCTTTTAAGCATCATATTAATAGACGGCGAAATATATAGYTATGATTTATTTAGAGAATATTTTATTGATAATATTTTAATGAATAAATTTGCATCAACTTTAATATGGAATTTGTATGACAAAAACAAAAAAATTATAACAACTTTTAGATATTTAGGCRAAGATAAATATATAGATTCTGAAAATAAAGA
>NZ_VYIX01000264.1 GCF_009755885.1 Brachyspira sp. SAP_772
AAAAACAGAGAAGAAATTGAAAAACAGGCTAGGGATAAATATGGTGAAAATTATTTTATTATTAGCATAAGAGAATTAAGCAGAAAAAATATATTTGGTATTATAAAAAAAGAATTTGAAGTATCTATCGGCGTTTTAGAGCAGTATTAATTTTAGGGAGTTATTAAGATGGTTGATATAAGAACAATCAGAGGAAAAGATAAGACTGATGCTTTTGCTAAGGCTAGAGTTGAGTACGGAAGCAATTTTTATATATTGTCTAGTAAAGATATTCAAGTTGGCGGTTTTTTGGGACTTGGAAAAAAGACTGAACATGAAATTAGAATAATGCTAAATAATTCTATATATGATAAAAAAAATGCTGATAAAGAAGTAAATAATAATGTGGAAGAAGAAGAGAGCTATAATAGTAAATTAAATAGCGATAGAATAGAAATGAATAAGCATAAGACAGAAGTGTTAGATGCTAGTGAAATGGCTGAGAGACTTATTAATCTTAATAATGCTTTGAAAAAATCTGCTCGTGAAAGAAGCGAAAATTTAATGGCTAAAAAGAGTGCTGCTGCTGTAAATATTACTGAATTTGAAAATGCTGAACTTGTTAATAATAATAA
>NZ_VYIX01000265.1 GCF_009755885.1 Brachyspira sp. SAP_772
GTGGATTATTTGATATATATTGGTTTTATAAATATGGAAATATTGTTTTTAATGATATGTATAAAAAAGCTGATATTGATAGTTATGGAGAGAATGCTTTTGTTTTGGTATTGTTTTTTTTAATTCCTTTTGGATATATATATTCTGTTGTTACATTGCAGTCTAAGCTTAATATTATTTATGATAAGATTGATATTATTAATGATGCTAATTCTTAATTAAAGTTTAAATTACATTTTCCAACCATAATTTTTTAAACTATGAGGCATATACCACACGTTAAACTAAATTATAAAAAAGAACTAATTATAAATATTATTTTGATTATATATATAGAGGCATTCACCGTGCGTTAAGAATTCTATAAACATATATTTACATTGACAAAAAGTGCCTATATATTAGAATTGAAAAACTATATATGATAAAATAATTTTAATTAAAGAGTAGTTAAATGAAAAATAAAAATAAAAAAAATGATAGCAAAGACAATATCAATATAATAGGTTTAATAATATATCTCTTCTTATCTTTAATTATACCGTCTACTGCAATATCATTTTTTGCTATGGCTGATAAAAATATAAAAGAAAAAAAAGAAATAATATATAATG
>NZ_VYIX01000266.1 GCF_009755885.1 Brachyspira sp. SAP_772
CTTTATATAGAAATAAAGTACTTTAAATATTATTAATTAAATATGAAAAAAACAAAAAAAGTCTCATAATATAAGAAATTATGAGACTTTTTAGAATTAATAAAAATATTTTTTAATATTATTTTATCRTTTTTCTATCATAAAATTTTGGTGCTAGTATAGCCATTATACACATTATTACAAATCCTGTTAATAAAGCCAAGAAAGGATTTAAAGTAATACCTCCAACTATAACTCCTATAAATGAAGCAATAGCTACCAAACTAGCATAAGGAAGCTGTGTACTAACRTGTTCCAATAAAGGACAGTTACTTCCAGTAGAAGAAAGTATAGTAGTATCAGATATAGGAGAGCAGTGGTCTCCAAATACAGCACCAGAAACCAAAGAACCTACACTAATAAGAAGTACATTCAAAAGCTGTTCTCCAGAATAACCATTAGCATTAGCAAGACCTGTAGCAATAGGTATTACTATAGGAATAAGTATAGCAAAAGTACCCCAGCTTGTTCCAGTAGAGAAGGCTATAACACAGCCAAGCAAATAACCAATAGCAGGAAGTAGCCAAAGAGGGAAACCGCCGCCTTTAACAACTTCTGATAGGAAAGAAGCTAA
>NZ_VYIX01000267.1 GCF_009755885.1 Brachyspira sp. SAP_772
TAAACCAAGCTCTTTTAAAGTAAACATCTATAGAATTAACATCTTTCAATCCTAATAATTCATAAACACCCCATACAAAACTGTCTAGCCTGTCTGGGCTTTCTCCTTGCTCTCCTTGATAGCCTTGTATAGTAAGTAAAAGCATTTGATTTTCTAATTTTGGAAAACTTTTTAAGAAATACACTTTACCTTGAGAACAAAGATTAGCTACAGGTAAAGCTCTTAAATATTTACTTTGTGTTGCTCTTACAGGTATCAAACGAACACTTTTACTTTCACTTAATATTGTATTAGCTACATGGTCGCCGCCTTGATTTTCTTCATAAACAACTGCCTCACATTCATAATTAAAATAAGTTTTTACAAGCATTTTCGCATATTCTGAAGCGGTATAATGTCCGCTTACATCAGCTATTAAATGAACATACCCTTCATGAGTGATACCAAGTACAGTTATACCATATTCGTTATTAAAATCTTTAGAGCTTGTRGCAGGGTCCGTTGCTATTATTCTTCTTACATAATTATCTTTGTCATAAGACATATTAAGATTTAAGTCTTTTATTTCTTCATAAGTCCATAAAGCTCCGTCAAACTCTGTCTGCGGTTCTCC
>NZ_VYIX01000268.1 GCF_009755885.1 Brachyspira sp. SAP_772
TTAAATTTATATATTAAATTTATATAGCCTTCAACAAGCCCTTTACTTGTAGAGGCATGTACATAAGTTACAGTTCCTTCTTCTCTATCTACATCAACAACTATTCCAGCATGTGTAAGTTTTTTCGTATCTGATGTAGTTCTGTCAAACATCACTATATCGCCAATGTTTGGCATGCCGTCATTGTATATCTTTTTATATTTTGAAAGTGTTGAATATATTGTKTTTACGCCGCTTGAGTCCATTATAGCTTGTTTTTCAAATACCGCTATATTAGAACTCCAATAAACAGCAGTTACAAAACCAGAACAATCAAAATTGAATTTTTTCTTCTCTTTTGTAGTTGGGTGAGTTAATTCAACTCTTTCATTATATTTATAGTGCTTTTGCAAATAAAAGTTAGCCCACTTTTTTATGTCTTCTCTAACTTTATCTTTTTGTTTATCATCAATTTCTACGCCATTTTCATCTAAATATGATTGATAATTCTTATCATAACCATAATTTTGTGCAAATGAATAGCTTGAAAACATTAAAGCAATTAATATACTAATAAAAAAATGCATAATTCCTCTAATTAAAAAATAATTTTATAAAATATTTACAAAAAGT
>NZ_VYIX01000269.1 GCF_009755885.1 Brachyspira sp. SAP_772
ATTAGTATACTCTTCATATAGTACAAAGCCAATACCTATACTTATATATGATAGTAAACCGGAATCTCAAAATTCRAAAATCATAAAAATATTATATAGAAATAAATGGTATATATACAATAATTTTATATCTCATCAATACAAAGACAGTATAGATTTTTATTCTAAAGAATTAGGTTTTAGTTTAGTATTTAATCTCACAGGAAAAGAAAATAAAGACTCATTTGGAAGTGTTACYAAAGTAGATAATAAYATATCCTTAGGARTTTTAAATGGTTATATTACTATTGATGATGAGCAATTAAACATCAACGGTAATGCCATAAAAGAATCTATGCATAGCGTGTTTTAATTTTTTTAGTATATAAAAAAGCACATATTATTTTTTTATAATATGTGCTTTAAATAATCAATAATATAATATTTATTCTTTATTTAATTCTTTACCAGTAGAAGCATATTTCTGTAATAAAACAGTAGCTGCTTTAGGGTTCTTAACAACGCAAGGTCCTCCCACACAACCGCCGTTACAAGCCATAACCTCAACCAAATTTGGAGTATCATCAGTAACAGAAGTCTCTCCAGATTGCACTTTACCATAAGCTCTTAATT
>NZ_VYIX01000270.1 GCF_009755885.1 Brachyspira sp. SAP_772
ATTTTTCGACAATTATATCATAATAAATACTAGTGTCAATTAATATATTAAACAAAAATACTATTTATAATCACTATTTATATCAATGGATATTGACATAAATTAAAATKTTGTTTATATTAATCTTGTAAAGATAATTTACAAGTATATAAAAAATATAGCAGTAAATTATAGAGGAGTTTAATATGATAAAAAAAATATTATCTTCATTAATAGTATTAGCAATTTTTTCTACATCAATTTTATTTGCTGATATGGTAGTTCCAGCTTCAGCRTTGCCTAAACAAGCWGYAACATTYATMAAAAAAATATAYCCTAATGCTCAAATATGGAAAGTAGAAAGAGACGGCGGAAAATTTGATGTWRAATTATCWAATGGTGCTAGYATAGATTTTTTAACTAATGGCGACTGGGTAAATATAGACGGAGAATATAACGGTGTACCTTTCAGTGTATTGCCTCAAGCTGTTGCTAACACAGTAAAAAAGACATATCCTCAAGCTATGATTACAAGTGTAGAAAAAGAGTGGGGAAATTATAAAATAAAACTCAACAACATGATGGAAATGTTTATATCATCTGATGGATCATTAATGGGACAGCAATTTGATG
>NZ_VYIX01000271.1 GCF_009755885.1 Brachyspira sp. SAP_772
ATTATATCATTATATTTATGTATATAAGTAGCTCTTGCTTTTTCAATAATAGAATATGCCTCTTCATAAGAAATATTAAAATAATTCATTAATGGTTTTGAAACAAGATTTATAAATAGCTCCAAATTATGCATAAAAAATGTTAGAGAATCTCTAGCATTAAAAATACTCTCTATATAATCAAACATCTTCAAGCTAATATTTTCTATATCATCAGTACTATCTACATAATCRCTTAAAGAATAAGTTTTTGTGTCATACAATACATCATGCAAAGTATAAGCTTCCCTATTACAAAGYGGAGCATCTATAGAAACTTCTTCTACATTATTATATTTTTCTTTTCTTTTTTTATAATCAACATAATTTAAATAACTATTTCTTAATGTATAAGTAAACCAAGTAATAAACTTCACTTCAGTCTCATTATATTTTAGTATAATATTTTCTATTCTCTCCATATAGTAGCAATAAAAATCTAAAGCACTTTCATGATTAACACCAAAAGCCTTTCTCGGATAATTATAAATATATCTAGATAAATGTTCATTAATATCTTTTAATGTAATTGCACTTCTAGTAGCTTTATAAATAGATATATTTTTCTTTAT
>NZ_VYIX01000272.1 GCF_009755885.1 Brachyspira sp. SAP_772
TGATGAGAGTTATTTTGGAGGTAAAAGAAAAGGAAAAAGAGGCAGAGGAGCTTGCATATAAAATACCAGTGTTTGGTTTATTAAAAAGAGGTGGAAAAGTATATGTAAAAATGATAAATAATACTAAAATAAGCACTTTAATGCCTATTATTAGGCAAAAAGTACAGCCGGATAGTATAGTTTATTCAGATTATTATCATAGTTATGATGTATTAGATGTATCTGAATTTAAGCACTTTAGAATTAATCATACTGAAAAGTTTGCTGAAGAAAAGAACCATATTAATGGTATAGAGAATTTTTGGAATCAAGCAAAGAGACATCTTCGTAAATTTAATGGAATACCAAAAGAACATTTTCACTTATTTATKAAAGAGTGTCAATTTAGATTTAATAATCCAAAAGTTGAAAAACAGTTGGAAATTATATATAATTTAGCAAGAAAGGAGCTTTTTTAGTTATCTAGGACAGCCCCGGAATTTTTACTCCAGCTCCTAATCCAAGAGAAAAATTATTAATATTAAATTTAGGAAGTACTCCTAATTGTAAACTAGTAACCCTGTTATTAATAGCATTTCTTTATTACATTGTATTAGCAACTTTATAAGCAT
>NZ_VYIX01000273.1 GCF_009755885.1 Brachyspira sp. SAP_772
AAATATTGCTTCAACTATAGGAATCTCAGTTCCCTTAAAAGATATCATACCATTATCATAGAAAGATATAATATTCTTTTCAAATATTTCACTTTTTACTTTGCTATTTTCTTTAAGRAAGTTAAATTGCAAATTTTTTGTAACAATTATTTTAGTATCTTTTGGAGATAACATATTTGCTCTAGCTTGCATTCTTGCTGCATTGTTAATAAGAAAACCAGATAAATCTCCATCTTCTGTGATAATAAGAGAATTATTGCTCATTCCTCCAGCTATACCAGCACTTACTTTGAACTCTGGAAATATTGAAGTATCTATATCAGGACATTCTGTTAATATTCTTTTTTTGCTCAAAGCTCCAATAATAGCCATAGTAGCACTTAATGCATCAGTTGCCGATGGGCACATCATTACTATTTCATCGCCCTGCTTTCTGTGAGATATAACATTATAAAATCTTGTAAGTTCGCTTATTTTATTTTGAAGCAAATCATCTAAAGCATGCATCTTAGAAAGGTTGTTTTTATTYTCTTCRCAAAATTTAGTATATCCATGAATATCAAGCATTGCTATATAAATATCAGCTATAGTTAAACTAAGTTTTAAATCT
>NZ_VYIX01000274.1 GCF_009755885.1 Brachyspira sp. SAP_772
CATCGCCTTGCTTTCTTATACCAACCTCACTAACTCCAAATTGGTCAATTCTTCCTCTTAATCTAGATATAAGTCTTTCCATAGCATCATTTTTCTCTTCAGCAGTAAGAGATAATGCTGTTCTGTCTAATTTGTTGGCATAATCTTCAAAATCTGCCTGAAGTACTATTCTTATACCGCCCTGTAAGTCTAATCCTAAATTTACAGATTCGCTTCTAAGGCGTTTAAGAGACTGAATCTCATCAATTTGTTCTTTTGTATATCCATTAGATATCATCTCATCTAATGACATATTACTTTCTTCTTTTTTATCTTCTGGTGTGAAAAAATACCATCTTACTGTAGGAGTGATAAACCAACCCATTATAGCAAGACCTATAATTATGAATGCTAGCCTTAAATTATGACTCATATTATTTTCCTATTTCTTTATTATTATTTTTTCTATTATTCTTTTTTTTCTTCAGATTGTGCTTTTTCTAACTCTTCTTTTATCTGATTTTTATCTTCTATAGCTTTTTTATCTTTCTTTTCTTCTTTTTTATTGTTAAGAACTTCTTCGCTAACTACAGCTGATATAGAAGATTTTATTATTTCTATTTTTGTATT
>NZ_VYIX01000275.1 GCF_009755885.1 Brachyspira sp. SAP_772
CGTCAATAACTTGTAAGCAAGACGTATTACCGCCGTATTCACTGAAACTAGTACCGGGGGTTGGTATAGAGCCTCTGCTTCCCAAAAATCTAACTTTCAAATTGTACTCTTAAATAAATTTTTATATATAAATCATACACTATAAAGTAAAAAAATCAATCTAATAATAATACAATTTATAATATTTTGATTATTGAAAAATACAAAAAAAATATTATAATTTTTAGAAAATAAATTATTAATATATAATTTTTATAGTAATGGGAAAAAGTATATTTTTATTTGTTGGAGTAACAGCATTATCAATGTCTGCAATATTTGCAAGACTTGCTAATGCCCCTTCTTCAATAACAGCATTTTATAGATTATTATTTTCTTTTATAATAATTTTGCCTATACTTCTAATAARAAATTTAGAAGAGTTAAAAAAAATAAGTAAAAAAGATTTTCTATTATCATTAGTATCAGGCATAGCATTGGCAGGTCATTATTCATTATGGTTYCAATCTTTAAAATATACTTCAGTTGCAAGCTCTACCGTAATAGTAACGCTTCAGCCATTATTTTCTATAGTAGCAGGTTATTTTATTTTTAAAGAGAGATATAC
>NZ_VYIX01000276.1 GCF_009755885.1 Brachyspira sp. SAP_772
ATAGCATTATCAAATAGATGCGGACTTCCTATAATACCTACAGATTTGTTTCCAAGAGAATTATCAAATATAATAAGAGTGCCTTATGCAAAAGTAAAGATAATATTTGATGTAACTTGTCTTTTAACAACAGCGGTACTTACATTTCTTTGTTTAGGTCATATAAAAGGTCTTGGAATAGGTACTGTGCTTGCAGCTTTTACGATGGGTAAGTCTATTTCTTTTATAGGAAAAATACTTGATAAAAAGCTAGAATTTATCCCATATATAAAAAAACTATTTCACAAAAAAAATGAAGTGTAATTTTTTATTAAAAATATTTTAAAATTATTATAAATTTCTAATATTTAGATTATTATCTATGAGATATAAAATGAAGTAGTTTAAGAAATAATATAAAGAAAAGAAAAGACTAAATTATTAAAAATATTATAATGCAATTCTTATTAATCTGTATTATATTGACATAAGTATTTTATATGTTAAAATAAAACAAAAATCTAAAATATTTATTAATTTTATGCTATACAATAATTATGAACATCTTATAAATAAAATAGTTCGTATTATACCTATAAAAAAACATAGAGATAATTTAAGAAATATA
>NZ_VYIX01000277.1 GCF_009755885.1 Brachyspira sp. SAP_772
AAGACCAGCACCATGCTCAAGCTTTGGATAATAAGCACTTAAAGCATGCTCCATAGAATGTTCTGATGTAAGACCAGCACCATGCTCAAGCTTTGGATAATAAGCACTTAAAGCATGCTCCATAGAATGTTCTGATGTACAGCTTGAAGTACTTTCAACTATTCCAGATAAAGTATTAGCCATAGCAACATCTTCTCTTGCCTTCATGTTATTTCCATCTTTAACAGCATCAGCCAAACTTTTGCCTATAAGCTCTATTGCTTTTAAAGCACACAAATCACTCATATCGCTTGCAATTTTATTAATATATCCTTCTGTACTATGAAACAACGCATCAAACCCCTGATAAGCAGTAAGTTTAGGAGGAACTGTTTTCATRAGTTCTGGGTCTACTATAGAAAGATAAGGATAAGTTTTCTCATAACCRAAACCTATTTTTTCATTTCCATTAGTAATTACAGTCCAAGGGTCAGCCTCTGTACCTGTGCCTGCTGTTGTAGTTATTGCTACCACTGGAAGAGGGTCATTTGGAACCGCTTTACCTTTACCAGTACCGCCGAATATATAATCCCAATAATCTCCGTCATTAGCAGCCATTACAGCAAT
>NZ_VYIX01000278.1 GCF_009755885.1 Brachyspira sp. SAP_772
TACAACAATTAGAACAAAGAAGAATTAATGGCGGCGATGCTCAGCAAGATGCTGGTGCAGCTCAAAATACACAAACTCAAGAAACTGCTGCTCAATAATAATTAAGCGAGTTTTGAAAGTTTTTAAGGGGAAGCAAATTTTATGTTGTTTCCCCTTATTTATGTTCTTTGTATTCTTTGATATTTATATAATCTTGTTTAAGGATTTATTTATGAAATTAATGAATGAACCTATTTTAGATAGAAATAATTCTTTATATATTTGTATAGATTTGCAAGGTAAATTATTGGCGGCAATAGATAATTTAGATACACTTATAAAAAAGTCTAATGTATTGCTTAAAACTTCTGAGATATACAATATTCCTCTTTTAGTTACTGAGCAGTATCCTAAAGGTTTAGGACCTACTGATGAGAGGGTAATRCTTCCAAAACATCATAAATTATTTGCTAAGACTAATTTTAGTGTATTTGCTAGCGAAGATTTTGTTGAGGAGTTTAATAATTTAAATAAAAAGAATATTATAGTATTTGGAGCTGAGACACATGTATGCGTATATTATAGTGTTTATCATTTGCTTCAAAATGGATATAATGTTTATGTG
>NZ_VYIX01000279.1 GCF_009755885.1 Brachyspira sp. SAP_772
TTTAATACTTCATTTCTTACTATAGTTTGTATATCTCTGTCAAGAGTTAATACTAAATCCTTTGATTGTCCATTTACAGATGATAATACATTTTGATAAGTAGCTTCTAATCCTGCATAACCTTCTGTCTCAGATTTGTTCATATATCCTATAACATGAGCAAATATATCGCCATATGGATAAAATCTTTTATAGCTTTCATCTCCATAAATACTTTTTATATTATATTTGTTTTTTACTTCTTTTATTTTATTGTAAACATCTAAGCTTATATTTTGTGCTAATCTTATKGTTCTTCTTTTRTTTTTTAATAGTTCAGCAAATCTTTCTTTTGTAATTCCTAGTAATCTTAATATCTCATCATATCCTTCATTTACATTAACGCCTTCTTTACCATCTAGTTCTGCTACAGAGTGAGTATCTATATATATAGTRTAAGCTGGTATATTGATTGTAAGAGGACGCATTTTAGAGTCATAAATAGTTCCTCTTGGTCTATATAGGTCATCTAGTACTTGAGTTGATTTTCTTTCTTTGATAGTTAGTACATAGAGCTTTTGAGTAAGCATAAGTACGATAACTAAGAAGAATATGGCAAAAATA
>NZ_VYIX01000280.1 GCF_009755885.1 Brachyspira sp. SAP_772
CATAATAAAAAATCTCCAAAATATTGTTTAAAATACAAAAATATATATGAAAATATTTTTTTATTGTAGAATAACTCCGATATAATATATAAGTATATACAAAAAATCATATTAATCTATGATTATGAAAAATATAATAATAAATTTAAATAATTTTTATTATACTAATATATAATTAATATAAAAAAGAGTAATGTTTATGGCTGAAAATAAAAATGTTAAAATATTTCATTCTATAAGAGGTGTCTCTMAAAACTTCGGAGAAATACCAAAAGTTGATTTAGAAATTGACTTAGATAATGAATATAATATATACAAATATAAAGATGATAATATTATAAAAAAACTTAAAAATATAATAATATCAAAATTGGAAGAAGCAAATATCACAAAGCAAGATAAAATTATACTTTATGCAATAGCACCAAAYAGCATACTAGTRTCTATAGCATATATATTAGAAAAATATAAATATAATTTTGATTTTCTGCCGAAACCAAAAGATTCACTTGTATGGGGATATAGAGATATTGATATTGCTGACCCGGAATTAACAAATTTTATAGAAAGCAAATCAACACAATTGAGAATATCAAATATAA
>NZ_VYIX01000281.1 GCF_009755885.1 Brachyspira sp. SAP_772
TATTTCCTGAAGTTTATCAGGATTTCTCTTGTATATTGCTGAGAAGTTATTTTCTATTTTTACTCCTTCTGAATTTTCTATAGGTTTTATTATTCTTACTTCATCTAAATAGTTTATATTTATAAAGTAAGGATTTTGTGTGGACATTATTATATGAATAGAATTCTCTTTAGCAAATGTTTTTAAAAAGTCCCTCAATTCCTTTATTAAAGGCACAGATAAATGAAGTTCTGGCTCATCAATAATAATGATATCTCCTTTCTTTAATTCATTAGGATTTATTGTATTGAAAAATAAAGAAAAAAACCATTGAAAACCGTCTGATTCATTATCAAGATTTGTAAGTCCGTTTTTACTTTTAAAATATATTTTTATATAGTCAGTTTCTAATCTTATCTTAAAAATATATTCGTTATTTGACTTGTACAATTCATTAAATTTTGTAGATATGGTCTCCTTTAATAAATTATTAATTTCATCTTCTTTTTGAGTTAAATATGAAGTATCTGATGATATTCTATCATAATTATTAATAAGCTCATTATAAATATCCTTATTTCCTGTAGATTTAAATAATGATTTTAAAAATAATGACTCTTTT
>NZ_VYIX01000282.1 GCF_009755885.1 Brachyspira sp. SAP_772
ACTTCTATTAATTGATTAGGGTCAAGTCCGCTTGTAGGCTCATCTAGTATYAAAACTTCTGGGTCATGTATTATTGCCTGTGCTATACCTGTTCTTTGTCTGTATCCTTTAGATAAATGTCCTATTATTCTGTCTTTATATTTTGTTAAGCCTGTAATTTCTATTGTATTTTCTACAGCAGATTTTACTTTTTTGCTTGGAACTCCTTTTAGCTTAGCACAAAATTTAAGATAATCTGTTACAGTCATCTCTGTGTATAATGAAACATTTTCAGGCATATATCCTATTCTTTTTTTTAATTCTATAGGATTATCATAAACCTCATAATCATCTAAATAAACATATCCGCTTGTAGCAGGAAGATACCCTGTAATAATACGCATCATAGTAGATTTTCCAGCACCATTTGGTCCTAAAAATCCAACTATTTCTCCTTTATTTATAGTATATGAAACACCCTTTAGAGCTAAATGTTCTCCATAGTATTTTACTACATTATCAACTTTTATCATTAATAATCCTTAATTAAAAAATATTAAATTACTTTTTAGAAGTTATTATATATAATATCGTATTTGATGAAAAAATATTTATAAAAT
>NZ_VYIX01000283.1 GCF_009755885.1 Brachyspira sp. SAP_772
AAAGGGTAAGATAATTAATATATCAAGCGTTATAGGAAAAATGGGTAATGCTGGTCAGGTGAATTATGCTGCAGCTAAGGCKGGYATTATAGGTATTACTAAATCTATGGCGAAAGAGTTTGCTCCTCGCGGAATATGCGTKAATGCTATAGCACCTGGATTTATTCAAACAGATATGACTGGTGTACTTGCTGAAGATGCTGTAAAAAAGATAATGGATATTACACCTTTAAAAAAGTTAGGTAATGCTGAAGATGTTGCTAATATAGTTGTATTTCTTGCATCAGATTTGAGCAATTATATAACAGGGGAAGTTATAGCCGTTGACGGCGGAATGTCTATGTAATAGTTAATAAAGTTGCTTTGCACTTTATAATAAATTAAAAATAATAATAAATTAATAAAAGGAGATTCAACATGGCATTAATCGATGAAATTAAGGATGTTGTTGCTAATCAATTAAACATTTCAGACAAAAGTAAAATCACAGATACAGCTTCTTTCGTAGATGATTTGAACGCTGATTCACTTGATTCAGTAGAACTTATTATGGAATTAGACAACCGTTATGATATCAAAATTCCTCACGAAGAACAATT
>NZ_VYIX01000284.1 GCF_009755885.1 Brachyspira sp. SAP_772
TTATAGTCATATTATAATCATCTAAATTTAGATTTTTTACAGAATTAGTATTATTGATATCTTCTATATATTGTGCTTCAGTTATATTTGTTATATTCTGCTCGCCTATTCTATTTTCTATAACTCCGCTAATATATGTAATATTATTAAAACTATTTGTATCATCTCTTTTTACAAGTATRAAATTTACAGTATCATTAGTAATCTCATTTCCATTAGCATCTTCATTAAACATAAGTATACTTACCTTATCGCTAACATATAAATTACAGCCTGTAATAAAAAATATACCAATTAGTAAAATAAACTTTTTCATAAACCATAATCCATAAAAAATATTATAATAATATTAACATATTTTATATTTTTTAGAAATATAAACAATATCCTAAAACCACTAATACTATACTTAAATTAAAAATTAACACATAAGTATATAAGCAGCAATAATAAAAACTTGACAAAAATAAGACATAATAGTAAAATATATATAGTATTGTAAGTTTGACAATTATATATAACTTTTAAGGAGAAATTAAATGGCTGTACCTAAGCATAGAAAATCGAAATCAAAAAAGAGATCAAGACAAGCTGCTAA
>NZ_VYIX01000285.1 GCF_009755885.1 Brachyspira sp. SAP_772
TAGTTTCACTTGTAATTTTTTATGCTGCTTTCGATGTTATAAAATCAAGCATAGAGCCTTTAATAGGAGAATACCCTTCAGAAGATATTATTAAAGATATTAACAGCATTGCTAATGAACTTAATATAAATAATGATAATTCAAATCTTCATCATTTTCATATACATACATACGGAGACCATACAGAAATAACATTCCATATGCGTTTTCCAAAAGATATGACAGTAGAAGAGGCTCATGATAAAGTAAGCGTTTTAGAGAAATCTATAAGAGATAAAATGAATATGGAATCTACCATACATATAGAATGCTATAAGAATTAAATATATTCAAATATAATTTTATTTTTGTTTTTTATTATATTTTATAAGAAACAGCATTTATAAATCGCTAAATATCATATTTGAAACATTTTAAGCATATCTATTTAACATAATATATAGTTATTATGTTACCTTAAGCTACAATAATGATAAAAAAAACTAATTAAAAATTAAAAACTTACGATAAGTAAAGTATTAGCAGTAAACTATTTTTTAAGGAGCATAATAATGTCAACAAGCTCATTTTTTGGCATAGAATTAGGTAAAAGATC
>NZ_VYIX01000286.1 GCF_009755885.1 Brachyspira sp. SAP_772
ATAGGGTCATAAACTGAGTAGTGAACGTAGGGTTGTTGTAAAGGCGCTGTAGGCTCATTCCGTATCTTGCCTTCATCATCTTTTTTTATCTCAAAAGCTGAACTAACTATTGATATATGTAATGCGTAATTAAAAATCAAATTAATATAATTAAAATCACGCATATATCGCTTCAAAGAGGCACATCTATTCAATGCCTCTTTAAAAGCCATAGTTGTCTGCTGATAAGTGTAATCACTTATTCCGCTTGGTATTATATCTTCGGGTAATTCATTTAGAGGTTCTTTCTCTTTCAAAGAGGGCTCTTTTATTAAAGCCCACTTCAAAAAAGAATCATAATCTAAAGCCATTTATTTTTTATCTCCGTCTTTAGACATTTTTTCCACTTCAACGTTAAGTCCAATATCTTTATCCGTATTTTTTATTTTTGATTGGTCTTTTTTTAATTTTTCAGCTGTTTCTTGTTCAATATCTTTATTTTGCTTTTCTAATGAATGTCCGCTTGATTTACCAATCTTTATAATAGCATATGCACCAGATAAAAGTTTTTCATACTGTTTATACCATTTTTTGTATTCATCTTCACTATCAAAAG
>NZ_VYIX01000287.1 GCF_009755885.1 Brachyspira sp. SAP_772
CTTGAGTGGTAAATAATACAGCATAATCTTCTCCGCCTGTGAGTATTGAGTTTAATACTTCTTTGTTATTATTGTTAAAAAATCTATTAACCTTTTGCCAATTAGATTCTTCAAATACTTTAGCATACAAATTAGACTTCTCTGCTATATGAGATAAATCTTGTAAGAGTCCGTCACTAATATCTATAGAAGAGTTTATTTTATATTTTTTTATTATYTCTTGCCAYTCATTAAARAAAAGTTKYGGTCTTAAATGMGTTTTTACGCTTTCATCATCATARMTATAGTTKYCRGATAATAGTTTTTTTAATCCTAAGTCACTTTCACCAACAATRCCTAAAACATAAATATTATCATTGTCTTTTGCTGTGCTTCTAAGTATTGCTTTATTTTTTTCTATTTCACCGATTAATGTTATAGAKATAAAAAAATYATTATTTGAACTAGTTGTATCTCCTCCAGCAATTTCTATGTTGTATGGTTTGCATGCTTCTAAAAAACCKTCATACCATTGTAAAATATTTTCTTCTGTAATATTTTTTGGTATAGATAATGATACAAACACACTCTTAGGAAAAGCACCCTTACATATAAT
>NZ_VYIX01000288.1 GCF_009755885.1 Brachyspira sp. SAP_772
TCTTTCATACCAACACTTGTAGCATTAATTAATAATTTACTTTTGTCTATTTGTTTTTTTAATTCTTTTTTATTATCCAAAGTATAAAGCTCTATTTTGCAATTAGTTTTATCTTGAATATTGTCTATTATCTTTTTTTGTTCAGTCCAATTATTATCTCTTTTAAAAACAGATATTTCTTTTACACCGTAAAGAGCAAACTCTGTAATTATAGAAATAGAAGCTCCTCCAATGCCAAGTATTGTAAYATCGCTATTTTTTATATTAACATTTTCTTCTTCAAGCGMTTTTATAAAACCTTTTCCATCTGTAGAATRACCTGTTAAAACTCCATTATCATTAACTATAGTGTTTACGCTTTGAGAGAGTCTTGCAGATTCTGAAATATTATCCAAATACTGTATAACTTCTTTTTTATTTGGCATAGATAAATTAACRCCTCTCATATTAAGMGTTTTTATAGAGGCTACCGCTTCTTTTAAATTATTTTTATCTACTTCAAAAGCTAAATATACATAATCTAATGATAGTTTTTCAAAAGATTTATTATGCATGATTGGGGATAAACTGTGTTTGCAAGGTGAAGCAAAAAGT
>NZ_VYIX01000289.1 GCF_009755885.1 Brachyspira sp. SAP_772
TAGAATTAAACTCTTCTTCTTTTTTAGTAATATCATTTTTTAAAAACTCTCTAATATTCTCTAAAAGCTTATATAAATTAGAAAAATAATCAAAATCACTATCTATTAAATTATTAATATTTTTATACTCTTTTTCTATTAACTGATTAATCTCTTCCAAAAATAATACAAACTCAAAATCATTAATATTCTTATTGCTCATAATAGAGTTTCTTTTTAATGAATCTGTATATATRRAAGATGTATATAGTTTTATACTAGAAAACAAATCATCTATCTTTTTTAAATCACATTTTTTGCTGCATAGTAAGAGTAATTTTTTGTTTATAATTCCAATACATTTTGAAGCCAAAGCATTATTATTATTTTTAGTGATTATTTTGTTTAATGATAAAAATATAAATATAATTATCAAAGCAAAACCAATAGATTCCATTCTAAGAGATATATTTTCTATYGGAATATTATAAGCTTGAAATATCACATAAGCAAAACCATATATAAAATATCCYCTAGGCACAAAATCATCAGATAATAAAAACACTATCAAAAAAGGCACTACAAAATTAAGTATTATTATTAAAAAAATATTTT
>NZ_VYIX01000290.1 GCF_009755885.1 Brachyspira sp. SAP_772
TATTTTAAACTCTTCTCTAATAGCTTACATATATTATTAATTAAAATATTTTTATCTATATTCTTATCTTCCTTTATCCAATGATATATTATGGAAACTAATCCGCCAGATATAAACTCCTGTATTACTATATTCTCCTCATCTTTTAACCATTCATTTAAATATCCYAATAAAATCTTATGAAGAAGMGATATAAATAAAAGAGTATTGTTATAATTAACYAATGARGTATTAAAATATTGTTTGTTGTTATCAAAATAGTTTATTATTTTYTCTATTATTTTTCTGTAGTTCTTTTTAAAATTATAAATTAAATTATCATCTCTCAATTCTTTTATAATATCTTCTTTTATATCTTCTATGATGCTATTTAAAAGTTCTTCTTTATTATTGTAGTGGTCATAAAAAGTAACTCTATTAATCATAGATTTTTCGCATATTTCTGTAACTGTRATATCATTAAAAGAGTGAGTTTTAAAAAGTTCGAGYAGAGATTCTTTTAATAATTTTTGAGTTTTTATKATTCTCAAATCTTTTTTCTTTTCTTCTATCATAGTTAGATTATACTGAAACAAGCATATTTTGTCAAAATT
>NZ_VYIX01000291.1 GCF_009755885.1 Brachyspira sp. SAP_772
TTGGTTAAGATGTATGGAGATATGGATAAAAAAAGAAATCTTTCAACATTTATGCTTGTAGTTGATCCTTTTGTTTATAATGAAGATTATTTGGATACTGTTCAGTCATTTATAGACGATATAAGAAAAGAGCCTCCATTAGATGAAAGTAAGCCTATAACAATACCGGGTGAGAGAAAAGAAGCTTGTTATAGAGATTATTTAAAAAACGGAATATCTCTATCTGAGAAGGTCTATAAATATGTTTTTGAAGATTGATTGAATATAACAAAATTTTTAGTGTATATTGAAATTTATCATAGTTATCTTACATTTAATATGTATTTTTAGAATATAAAAACTAAAATATTGGCACTTTTTGGTTCTTTTTGCTGCGGGAAAAAGAACAACAAAAAAATTAAATAAAAAATTATTATTTCAATATATACTAAAAATTTTTAACTCTTTTATTTATTTGCATGGCTTTGAGAAGCTAGCTTTATAACGGTTGCTGGTAGTATTGTATGCTCTTCTACCAATACCCTTTTTTGAAGTATTTCAGGAGTATCATCTTCTAATACATCTACTTTGTTTTGCACTATTATGTCGCCTCC
>NZ_VYIX01000292.1 GCF_009755885.1 Brachyspira sp. SAP_772
CAGCCTTATATCCTGAAGCAACCAAACCTATATTTTTAAGTCTGTAACATTCTGCCGCATTAATAGTAGCCATAGCAATTGCATTAAATACATCAAGTCCATGCTCAACTGCTATTTTTAAATTATGAGATATATGTCCATTTTCTATAATATGGTCTAAATGCTTATCATCGGTACACATTGCACATCTTCTAGCATTGCTTTGATTAACTCCCTGTAATAGTGAAGCTAAATTCTGTGCWGCTGAACCTTGTCTTAAAAGCACATACATTCCATTAGCWATTCTYGCCTTCAAATCTTTWGCAGATACGCATTCGTGGTCAGTATAAATACCAGCAGCCCTATAAGCATTTAAAGTTTTTCCTCCAAGCATAACTCCATGCCCGTCTATAATCTTATCAGCATTAATAGCAGCAACTAATTTTTTAAGCACATCTTTATCAAGAGATAATACACCCGGAGCATTCATCATCTCAGCAAGACCAAATATATCTTCATCATTTATAAACTCTTCTATTATTTTAGAATCAAGTACAGCTCCAGAATCTTCAAAACCAACAGCAGGCACACATGAAGAAAGCATAAACTTACAT
>NZ_VYIX01000293.1 GCF_009755885.1 Brachyspira sp. SAP_772
GATAAATATTCATTATATTTATGTAGATTTTTTTATAAAATATTTTACTTTTTTTTATAAGTTTTGTTTTAATAATTAGTATTTTTCATAAATAATCTCCCACTTTTATTTGGCTTTATCTTTATAAAGCTGAATAAAAGTGAATCCTTTTACTTTATATACTCTTTTAATCTTTCAAATATATAAKAAGAAAAAACATTATGACCTTCACTATTTAAATGAACACCGTCAAAATACAAATCATAATACTYATATTCTTTTAATATTTCGTTTCTAAACATATTATAAATATCAATGCTTTTTATATTATTTTCTTTTGTGTAGGAATTGATAAAATTAACATAYTCTATTAATATGTTATACATCTCTYCTAAATTACCAACTTCAAAAAAAGTAAAATCTTCTTTTATAAAAGGTATGGGTGTGAATGCTATTATATCTATATTTCTTTCTTTAGATTTATCTACTATATCAATAAAGCTTTTTTTTATATTTTCCAAAGGCTTAAAAAGAAATATATCATTTACTCCGCCCATAAGTATCAAAGTGTTAGCTTTTTCATTAATAACATCATTATCAAAACGAAAATACAT
>NZ_VYIX01000294.1 GCF_009755885.1 Brachyspira sp. SAP_772
TATCTGCAAGCGAAAAACGTTTGTATGAAAAAGCATATATGTTTATAGTAAATGAAATTAGTATAGCATTAAAAAAAGATAGAGACCAAATTGAAGATATAGTGTCTAATGCATTAGAAAAATCAGCTAAAAAGTTTWAAACTAAACCTGCTGAAAAAGAACTTATTAAACCAACTAAAGCTGCTGCTAAGCCTGCCAAAAAAAAGAAAAAAGAAGAGTGAAATATTTATTAATTTATTCTATTTGAAACTAATAAAAAAATATAAAAACATAAAAATAACTCGAGCTCTTTTTAGTTTTTAAGGAGAAACTGTTATGTGGAGAATAATTTATTTTGCTTGTTCTATTTTAGCACTTATATTTGATTATATTTATAATAAACTTTTTAATATAAATACTATTATATTTTTTGTTGTAAGTTCTATTTTTATAATATTATTGGATTTATTTTTTATAAGAAAAAAATCTTCAAAAACAACTTTAGTCATTTTTGTATCATTTGTTCTTACAATAATAACTGTAATACTTACTTTAAATGTTATAAATATAATAGGCATAAATTTATCATTAAACAACAAGCTTATAATACTAT
>NZ_VYIX01000295.1 GCF_009755885.1 Brachyspira sp. SAP_772
ATAATACAAATCTTTAGACACCACATTAGAGCTTATTAAATTAAGATATAAATTATTAGCCTCTATATAACTTCCTTGATTATATAAATCATTTGCATTTTTAAATATATTATTGATGTTCTCTAAATCATTTTGAGCAAAAAGGAAATTGCATCCAAAAACTAAAAACATTATAATAATTTTTTTAATACTCATAAATAAAAGTCACTTCTTTTTGTTAATACTAGTAATTATTTCAATAGCCTTACTATGATAATCTGTATTCTCACTCTGTTKATTTCCAGAATAAAGCTCTCTCTCACAAGAATCTATTATAGACTTTATCTCTTTTATTTTTTCTTCTTCTACTTTTCCATTTAATTCCAAATAAATATTTTTGGAGTTTGTATTTAATTTCTTTTTAATCTCTTTTTCTATATAAGAAATAACACTTTTACAATACTCTTCTCTATTTCCYTCATTATAATTTGAAATCATAATACTAATACCAGATTCTTTATTATTGTTTGAAGGAGATAAAGCTAATGTTTTAATCTTCTTAGAAAATACTATAATAAAAGAAAATATTATTAAAATAAGTATATAAATA
>NZ_VYIX01000296.1 GCF_009755885.1 Brachyspira sp. SAP_772
AAAGTAGATAGCATATTTAGTAGTTTTAATGAGCCTTTTATATATCATATAAATGCTGATAAGTCTATAGATGATATAAATAAAGAACTCATTGAARTATTAAAACAATCTAAAATACTTGCTCCAAACCCTCTTCAATAACATCTGATACAATTTGATTATTGGCATTGTTATAATAATTATTTTTTTCTATAGTTTTTTTGTCTAAACTTTTTACTTCTAAAGCAAGTATATAAATAGARTTTTTTCTACTTCCATCTTTAGCGATATAAGAGTTTTGTCTTAATTCTCCATTTACTAATATATGTCTTCCTTTAAGTAGGTTAATAGCWATTTTTTCTGCAGTAAAGCCCCAAGCTATTAAATCAAAAAAGTAAACTTCCTTTTGCAAGCTTCCATTAACATAATAATATCTATTGTTTGCTATAGAAAATTTGCATAAAGATTTACCGTTTTTAGTTTTTATATATGAAGGGTCTCTTGTTAGTCTTCCTTCTACAACAATAATATTAGCATTTCCAGACATAATTTTTACTCCTAATTTTTATTATAATATTAGTTAAACAAAAATTATGAAAAAATATGCCTG
>NZ_VYIX01000297.1 GCF_009755885.1 Brachyspira sp. SAP_772
TTTCGTTTATACTATTTATTTCAAATATACTACAATACTTATATAGTATTATAGATATAATATTTATTTCGCATATAGTTGGAGATTATGGAGTTGTAGCATTAGGAAATAGTGCTTCACTTATGTTTATTATAACTTCTGTATCTTTAGGATTATCAATAGGAGGCTCTATTATAATCTCTAAATATAAAGGAGCTAATGACTCTATAAAATATAAACAAAGTATTACAACTCTATTATTTTTATCAGCWYTATTTTCTATAATAATTTCAGTATTAGGAATAATATTTTCTAAGCATATATTAATATTTATGAATGTACCGAAAGAGTCTTTTAATTATGCTTATGACTATATTAGAATAATTTTTTCTGGTGTGTTTTTYATCTTCTTATACAGCTCTATATCATCAGTAATAAAATCAAGCGGAAAAGAGAAAGTATCATTATGTTTTATAATTATTGCTTCYATCACTAATATACTATTAGATTTTCTGTTTGTATATGTTTTTAAATTATCAGTAAAAGGTGCTGCTTTTGCTACTGTAATATCTCAGGCTTTAAGTTTTTTATTATCATTATATTTTATAAG
>NZ_VYIX01000298.1 GCF_009755885.1 Brachyspira sp. SAP_772
TATGGTATAATAGTAGTTGGTTTAGYGTTGATTATTTTTTTATTYGTGTTTAGTTCTAAGGGGTTTATTAGCATAGATAAGCAAAAACAGGCTGTGGAAAAAAAGAGAGAAAAAATAGAAGAACTTGATAGAAAAAAGAAACAGATATTAAATAATATAGATAGACTTACAAATGACAGAGAATACATTCTTTCATATGCTAAAACTTTTGGATATTTAGATAGCTCTAAAAATGAAAAAATCATAAAAATAATACGTGATAATAATAAAGATTCTTATAATACATATAATTCAGAAGAGTATGTAGATAATAATAATACTGAAATGGCTGCTATTAATTCTAAAGGTGTTATTATTTTGGCTATATTGTTAGCAATAAGCTTTGTTATTTATGTATTATTTGTTAATAGAAATATCTTTATAAAGAAGCATGGCAATAATGTAGTTAATTATAAGGGTAGTTCAATGTGAACATAAAACCAGCATCATTTTGAAATGGTTCATAATATGGCACAAAACTAAAGCTTAATCCATCTTTTTTCTTACCATATATTCTTTGATAACTATCATAAGCAACTGTAGCAC
>NZ_VYIX01000299.1 GCF_009755885.1 Brachyspira sp. SAP_772
ATATACAGTCACATTATTTCAAAGATTATCCATTAGGTAAAATAGTTAGTCAAGAGCCTAACGGCGGGATGAGAGTAAAAAGAGGAAGAACTGTTTATTTAGTTGTAAATGTACCAGAACAGGCTTTGGTAAAAATGCCAGACCTTACAGGAAAATCMTATGATGATGCTGTTAGTATAATATCAAATGAAATTATCTCAAAAATACCTAGTGTTACAATACTTCCAAAACTAAATGATAATAATTCAGCTTATGATAATAATGTAGTATTGTCTCAAGTTCCTAATGCCAATGAAGTTATAGGAATTAATACAGAAATCATACTAACTGTTAATAACAAAACAGAGTAATATTTGTATTTTTTTATTATTTTATTATATTCTCTATATATAAAAATTATTAATTGCTAAAGAAATGTAGTTTATTTCCGATTTTTACGAATGGAAGAGGTGTATTGTGGAAAAACGAAAATGTGAATTTTGTCATAGCGATGAATATAAACCATATATAAAAACAGATTTAGTAAGTTATAGTAAGTGTTCAAATTGCGGACTTATATTTCAAGACCCTATTATCACTCAAGA
>NZ_VYIX01000300.1 GCF_009755885.1 Brachyspira sp. SAP_772
GAGAAACATTATCCTACAGAATTATCTGGAGGAGAACAGCAGAGGGTAAGTATTGCTCGTGCTATAGCTAAAAAGCCAAAAGTTGTATTATGCGATGAGCCTACTGGTGCTTTGGATAATAAAACTGGTATTATGGCTCTTAGGATATTAAGAAACTTAAATAAGGATTTTGGTACTAGTATAGTATTAATTACTCATAGTAAAGAGATTGCTAAAATGGCTGATACGGTTGTTAAGGTTTTAAGCGGAGAAGTAATAGAAAAATATGATGTAGAAAATCCTTTAAATCCTGAAGATATAGAATGGTAATAAAATAATTTTATTAATGGGAAAATAATGGTTAATATAAAAACAAAACTTTTATTTAGAAAAATTAGCAAACAGCTTGCGATATTTATGTCTGCTATTTTTATAGTAACTTTAGCGGTGCTTTTTTTTGTGGCTGTAAAGACAGTATATAGAGATTTTAAACTTACTGCTGAAGAGTATTTCGATAAAAATAATTTAGATGATTTAGTATTATTTGGAATGTTTAGCGAAGATGATATTAAAACTATTGAAGAGATTAATGGTATTAACATGGT
>NZ_VYIX01000301.1 GCF_009755885.1 Brachyspira sp. SAP_772
TATTTCTATATTTCAAAAGTTTTTTAAGAAAAATCATTTTGAAGGTATATCTAATGCTAATATTAAAGATGAAAGAGAAAATACAAAATATTATCCATTTATAGTAGCATGGAATAAATTATATAGAAGAACTTTTTTATTAGATAATGATTTATTTTTTATGGATATAAAAAAGGGTTCTGAAGATGAAGATTTTTATCAAAGATTATTATTAAATAGTCCTAGTATATCTTATAATCATAATTCAATTTATTATTACAGAGTAAGAACTAGTTCATTGACTGAAAAATATATTTTAGATCCTAATTTTATAATTAATAATATGACTTTAATGCAAAACTCAATAAATTATTGTAAAGAGAGATTTCCAGAATTATTAAATGATTTATATGTTAGAATATATGAAGTGATTATTAATACATATCATCAAAACATATATAAAGAAGATAATTATATTCATATTCATAATTTTTTTAAGCATATATTTGTCAATTATAAATTGATTAATTTTAAAAATAGATTTAAAAAAATGATTTATGATGAATATATGGAAATAAAGACATCAGATACTTATGATAAATAT
>NZ_VYIX01000302.1 GCF_009755885.1 Brachyspira sp. SAP_772
ATTGTTTTTAAGGATTCTTAATATAAAAACTCTAAATAATTTTTTAATTCAGAGAGCAATAATAAAAAGTTATTATTTAATATTAATTCCTATCAAGTATTTGTATTATATATTAAACATTTATAAAATAAAAGTTTATATTTATAATTTTTATATAAAAGTAGCTCTTAATTGYCCCATAGTACTAGTAAATATTACAAATAATGTTAATGATATTAAAAACCATATTATTCTAAATACTTTACTTTTTTCRGATTTYATTCCAATGAATGCATATGCTGMTAAAGCYACCATAGGAAGTCTTGTTAAAGACCAAGTACTGTTTGTAGTTAAAGGCATTAGCACTGTAAATATKGAATAGAAAGAAAAATATATAGGCATTTTTTTAACTGAAAGTATAGAGAATATAAGCATAGTWATTGGRCATAAGAATTCTAAAGTAGTTCTTAAAGCAGGGTATTGAAATATTCTAATAAAAAGTTTTATTATAAAWGGTATAATAAGAGGACTTGGAGTTTCTCTTGACCATGTTTTTTGAGCTTCCAAAAAATATAAAGCATTATCTGTTTTAGCATACATAT
>NZ_VYIX01000303.1 GCF_009755885.1 Brachyspira sp. SAP_772
GGATTTGAAGTTGAGGGAATAGAYTATTCTAAAGATGTAGAAATATAATTTTTTATAATAAACAAATTATTAATTAAGGGCTTTACTTTTTGTATAGCCCTTTTTATTTTTTAAATTATTTATAAAGTTATAATTTTTTATTAGMTTTAGATTTTCTAAATATTGATACAGCGTAAAGAATAGCTGCTAATATAATAATTGCTAATGTAATAGCTCTATTAAAATTCAACTCTTCTTTATATACAAATATAGCAAGCAACGTTGCAAGCAAAGGAACAAAAAATTGCAAAAAACCTAAAGTAGAAACYTCTAAAGATTTAGCAGCTTTTGCATATAAGTATAATGGTATRCCTGTTGCAATTCCTGCAAACATTAAAGTTATCCAAGTATTAGTAGGCTGAGGCGTAGCTGGAAAATAAAGTTTAGATATAATAATTGAAGGTATTAATATAGATAAAGTCTCCARAAATAAACTCTTATTAAAAAAAATAATTATAAAGTTTCTTTTTAAAAACAATATTGAGATAACAGAAAAAAGGCTATTAGAGATATTAAAAATAATTTATTCCAAAAACCCAAAT
>NZ_VYIX01000304.1 GCF_009755885.1 Brachyspira sp. SAP_772
AAAATATGCTTCAAATATATGATATTCATTTGTATCGCCTTCAATACATTTTGGAGGCACTATTGCATATATCATACCAAACTCCTTCTTATATTGTTTTAGTAGTTATTATTTTATATTTTTATAAAATTATGAAAACAATATATAGTTCATGTTTTATATAAATTCATATTAAAACCCACAAAAGTTTGAAAACAAATTATTTATAATATATACTAAAATGATAATTAAAATAACAATTAATACAAAAGAGAATAAAATGCCAAATAATAATAATAATCAACATCAAAAGCCATTAATGGAAGAACTTTACAAAGAAGAATTGGAAATATTAAAAAGCAGAGATAAAAATCTAAAGCCAAAAAATTGGAAATTATCGCCTCAAGCAGTGAGAGATTTTATACTCGGCAAAAAGTTTGAAGACGGCACTATTATAAAAAAGAAGTTTTACGGAGATGATGCTTTAGTTGAAAGAGCAATAATTACATTAGCAGGTAACAGAGGATTGATGCTTGTAGGAGAGCCAGGAACAGCAAAAACAATGCTTAGCGAATTATTATCTGCAGCCATTAGCGGAAAC
>NZ_VYIX01000305.1 GCF_009755885.1 Brachyspira sp. SAP_772
ATCATTAGCATCTCTTTTAAGATTAACTATCTTGTCTACAGTATCCATTCCCTTAATAACCTCACCCCAAACAGTATATTGTCCRTCTAAAAAAGGACTATCAGCTACACAAATAAAGAACTGTGAACCAGCRCTATTTATATTCTGACTTCTAGCCATAGAACATATTCCTCTTTTATGAGAAACATCATTAAACTCAGCAGGTATTACAAAGTCAGGRCCKCCTGTRCCATGTAAAGCTCTGTTAGGCTGTTTGCTTAATGGGTCKCCGCCTTGTATCATAAAACCAGGTATTACTCTGTGAAAGAGTGTGCCGTTATAAAAGCCTTCATTTGCTAATTTTTTAATAGCTTCCACATGTTTAGGAGCTTTGTCAGGATAGAAAGCTATCTCTATAGTACCATAATCTGTTTCTATAAACAAATGCTCTTTAGATGTTTTTGGCTTCTGTGCCAATAATACTGCTGTAAATGTTATTATCGCTAAAAATGATAATAAAATGATTTTTGTCTTTTTCAACATTAAACTTTATTTCCTCTCTTATATATTATTTATTTTATATCTTTTATATTACCATACT
>NZ_VYIX01000306.1 GCF_009755885.1 Brachyspira sp. SAP_772
TATTTATAATTATGATTTTATTATTTATAATTATGATTTTATACTTAGTCCATATGTGGAATACTTTTATGAGGATAGTCATTCATTTTATTCTATAGGGCTTTATTTATCTTTTCTTAATAATTTATTTAATATAATAACTTATTTCTCTCATTCACCTAATTATAAAATGGATTTAAATACTAAGCTTCTTATAAACTATAATAATTTTAGTTTTACTTTTAATTATTATACGCCTTTAAAAAATGATGAGATTTTAGAGCATATATTTGAGATTAGTTTAGAATATAATTATTAAAAATATATAAATATTCAAATTATATTTTTAGCTAAAAAAGGCAACCATTATTTTTAATAATTGCCTTTTATTTGCTATTTATAATGCTTTAATTTTTTTGCTTGTGATAGTTATAATATTTTGCTCTTTATACTTTGTAATTAAAGTTCTAATGTCATCTTTAGCTTCAATAGTGATAACATCTTCTCTCTCTTGAACTTGTGCTTCCATGATTTTTATTCCTCCGTGAATATTTTTTATTTATATATTAAAATTTAAAAATCTCCGTCTCTCCATACTTT
>NZ_VYIX01000307.1 GCF_009755885.1 Brachyspira sp. SAP_772
AGCAAAAGCTGCTGCTTTAATATTATCAATATCAAATTCATCTTTTGAAGATAATACTTTAGAAAAATAATCGCAAGCTATTTTAAAATTTCCTTCGTATGTTAATATAGTTGCAGCCTTTATAGCGTATATTGTATTTTTAGGATCTATTTTAAATACAATAGCAGAATATTTTAATGTGTTTTCTCTATTTCCTAATGAATAGTATTTTTCCTCCAATTTTTTTGCAGCATCAATCTGAGCCTTTCCTCTTAAATATCCTATATCCATTAATTGTTCATATTTTTTTAATGCTTCTTCATTCTCTCCTATATTTTCTTCCAACATTGCAAGTTCATATATTGCCTCATAATCATTTTCATCTTTAGCAACTCTTTTTTTTAATTCTAATATTCTCTCTTTGTTTAATTTTGCTGAYACTTTTCCTATTTTAGTATCTTTATTTGCTATTATTTTTTTTATTAAGATAAATGTAAAGAAAGCTAATGCTATTAAGATTATTAAATATATAACTATATTATTCATAAATTATCTCTTTGTCCTTTCACTATTTTTTTCAAAAATATTTTATATTATTT
>NZ_VYIX01000308.1 GCF_009755885.1 Brachyspira sp. SAP_772
ATATTCCATTAAGAGTTTTAATGGAGTTTATATCATTTTTTCCTTATATTTTTGTGATATTTTTTGCAAAGATTATAGGGATTTTGATGTTTTATGTAGCTCCAGGAAGCAGAAAGGTTGCTTTAATTAATTTGAAGCAGGCTTTTCCAGAAAAATCTTATTTGGAGAGAAGGCTTATTGCTAGGCGTTCTATGAAATCTATGATGATGACTTTTGCTGAGTTTATAAAGGCTTCAAGAATGTCTGATGAAGAGATATTAAAACGTATAAAGATAGAAGGCAAAGATATATTTGATAAGGCTCTTGAGGAAAATAAGGGTATAGTAGCAATTACTGGACATATTGGCAATTGGGAATATATAGCTTCATATTTTGGTATTAAGGGGTATAATCCTAGTGTTATAGTGAGACCTTTAGATAACCCTAAATTAGATGTTTATATGAAGTCRTGGAGAGAGAAGAGGGGAGTTAAATGTATTGCTAGAAAGGGGAATTTAAAAGAGATATTTTATACATTGAGAGAGAATAAGCCTGTTGCTTTTTTGTGCGATCAGAATTATATAGATGGAATTTATGTT
>NZ_VYIX01000309.1 GCF_009755885.1 Brachyspira sp. SAP_772
CCTTTACACTATTATGCATACATTTATAATCATTGCTGTCTTCCAAATCGCTTATAAGCAAATATATAGTCTTATCTGGAATAGTTGTAATTTTTTTAGCATATTCCAAAGCATTAACAATATCAGTTCCKCCTCCTAATTGAACCTTTAAAAGAGTATCCACCGGGTCTTTAACATAATCAGTAAGATCAACTATWGAAGTRTCAAATATAATAAGCTTCACAGATAAATAAGGCAAATTAGCAAATATTGACGCCATTATAGAAGAATATATAACGCTATCAAGCATAGATCCGCTTTCATCYACAAGTATTATAATATGCCAAGGATTGTAGTTTTTTATATTGTTATTAAAATAAAGTTTATCTACAAATATTGTGTTATCTTGAATATTATAGTTTTTTAAATTATGTCTTATTGTTTTTTTTACATCAAGATTTTTAAACATTTTTTTTTGCATTGTATAAGAATGAGGAAGCTTCTTACCATAAAAAACTTTTTTAATATCTTGTTCCATTTTTCTTTTTAGTTTTTCTACAATATCTCTTACTATTCCATATGCAAGTTTTTTTACATTA
>NZ_VYIX01000310.1 GCF_009755885.1 Brachyspira sp. SAP_772
TTTATTATTAAAATATGTGATTTTTGGGTTAATACTCTTATATATCAACCTATATATTCTACTACAAAATACATAAAAGTCAAATTAAATATTATTATTATACATATAAATATTTTAATGAATTTTAAAAACTTTTAAAACAAAAAACATAAAAATATGTTTGACATACCTAAAAAACTATAATACTATATACCCTATACAGGTAAAAATAATAGAAATATATATAGAGAGTTTAATAAAATGAAAAATAAATTTAATAGTCTAACAATACAAATACCTATGGCAATTAATATATTTATTACTTCATTGATGTTTATATCGATTTTTACATTAGTAAGTATGTCTTCAAAAGCTATAGATAAAGCTACATATGACGGTTTTCAAACTACTGTAAAAGGATATACTACTTTTATAAACTCATGGTCTGAAAATCAGCTTGTATTAGCGGATACTTACTCTTCATTATCATTTGTTATTAATTATATGATACAAAGAAATGTTGAAGCAGAAGCTAATATGCTTACTGTACTAGGGTTAATGGGAGCAAAAAACCAATATGTAATTAGCTTATCATTA
>NZ_VYIX01000311.1 GCF_009755885.1 Brachyspira sp. SAP_772
TCATACCTCTTTGTCCTATAGCAGGGAATAATGCTGCAGAAGCTCCTAATATAATAGCTCCCAATCCTATAGTAAGACCATCAGATACACCGTTTGCTTTAAATATTACAGTTAAAAGTGCTGCTAAATATAAATTGTGCTGACCTGTTAAAAATATGTATTTAAATGGAGTTAATCTAGCTATTAKTAAATTAGCTATAAAACCGGTAACCATTATTAAAGCAACTATAGGTCCAAATTTATTTTGAGCCAATGCTGTAACAGCTTCAGCTAAAGGTAATACTCCTTCCAAATTAAATGCTTTTGTAAATAAAGTTTGGAAAGAATTTAATGAACTAGTTGCCAAAGAAGAACCAGCACTAAAAATTATAAATCCAACTATTGTTTTTATAGTACCGATTACAACCTTATCCCATTTCTTCTTTTGTAAGATAAGACCAAACATAGCTATAAAACCAACTAATATAGAACTAGTACCTAATAAATCATAAACTATAAAATTTAATATCCCTGTAATCATTTGAATTTTCTCCTTATAATGTTATCACTGTGATGCTTATTTGCTTAAAGCTTCTG
>NZ_VYIX01000312.1 GCF_009755885.1 Brachyspira sp. SAP_772
GGGGTTTTTACTATGCCGTTTATTTCGAACTGGGGTTTTTACTATGCCGTTTATTTCGAACTCTCTTTCCCAAAGTTCTTGAAATGTTCTTAATCCTGATTTTTGTGTAAGTTTTTTTGTGTAATCATTTATATCAAATTTTAAATCATCTTTATCGTATACGGAACTTATTTTTTGATATTCATCATCTGTATTTTCTATCATAGAAGCAAAAGGCATATCTATAAACTCGCAGTTGATATTTCTTTTTGATGCTTCTTTTATTGCTACAAACTCTGGAGAATAATCTAAAAATGGATAGTAGCTTCTATATTTAATATCACTATCATAGCTGGAATATATACAAAATGGTGCTTTGGTTTCTTCATCTGTCATAAACTCCATTAAGTTGTTAGAGTCTATTGGTCCTTCTATTAATATACAATCTGGGTTAAAACTATTTATTACTTTTTTTAAATGATATGAGCAAGCTGGAGAATGATGCCTTATAGGTAATAGTAGTTGTTGTTTTTCTAAGTTATTTTTTTTTGACATTATTATAATACAATATTTTTTTATGATGATACAATATATA
>NZ_VYIX01000313.1 GCF_009755885.1 Brachyspira sp. SAP_772
ATATTTTTAATATTTTTCTATACAATTCTTTATCTTGTAGGGCAAATATTTACTATAGGTTTTCTTTTAGAAGCATTTAATATAAAATCTTCTCCAATTATAGCTTTATTTATGTTTGCTATTGGAGGCTTTGGTTTTGCTGTACCTTCTGCACCTTCTGGAATAGGACCTTTTGAATGGGCTATTATTTTTGGGCTTTCATTGATAGGTGTWGAAAAAACARTAGCTGCTCCTTATGCTTTAGTTTATCATATGATGGGTATTGTACCTATTACTATAGTTGGATTTATATTCCTATTTATTATGGGTATTAATCTAAAAGAAGCTACTGCACAAAAAGAATAATTTATTTAAGGGTTTTTAATATATGCAAGAATATAATATATGTCTTTGTGCTGATAACAATGTTGTAGAATATATGTCAGCTTTGATTGTATCTATATTAAGAAATTCATCTCAAGATGAAGAATTTAYTTTTCATATAATAACTTCTTGTATATCTGAAGAAAATAAAAATTACCTTAATGAATTAAAGAATATAAAAAATTTTCAATTAAAATATTATAATCCTATA
>NZ_VYIX01000314.1 GCF_009755885.1 Brachyspira sp. SAP_772
CAGACATTTCTATATTTATAGCTTTATCCGGTCTAAAAGATGGTACTACTTTTGTATCAATCTTTCCTATTTTTGATTTACCTTCATTAATTAATTTATGATATTCTAAATTATCTATTGGGTCATCGGTTGTGCCTATTGTATGAACTCTAAATTTTTTAAGAATATCTTTAACAGTCATACTCTCTAATTTTTCATTTGCTTTTTTCCATATTAAATCAGCATTATCTTCGTTAATAATTTCAYAAATATCAAAATACCTCTGAAGCTCCAAATGACTCCAATGATAGAGAGGATTACCTATTAAGTTAGATAATGTTTTAACCCAAGCAATAAACTTATCATAATCATCTCCATTACCTGTAATAAACTTTTCATCTATACCATTAGCCCTCATCATTCTCCATTTATAATGGTCATTGTAAAGCCAAATCTCTGTTAGATTATTAAATTTTTTATTTTCAAAAATTTCTTTCGGATTAAGATGACAATGATAATCAAATATAGGACATTTGCAAGCATAATTATAAAAAAGAGTTTTTGCAGTTTCACTTCCCAATAAAAAATCTTCA
>NZ_VYIX01000315.1 GCF_009755885.1 Brachyspira sp. SAP_772
ATATCAAATATTCTTCGGATATGGTAAAAACTTATCGTATCTTAGCTTGCAATATAAGATGGATATTATTAGCACTTATAAAATTTACAGCACTATTACCGTAGAAGAAAATGAGATAAACAGAAAAAAATTAGAAGATAATCTTAATGATGATGTTGTAGTTGATACTGTTCCTGAAGGGTTAGTAATTAGACTTGGAGAGATTTTATTTGATACAGATTCTTATACACTAAAAGAAGRTGCTAAAGACACTGTTGATAATATTATAAATGCTATTAAACAAACTTATCCAGACAGGGAAATAATAGTTGAGGGRCATACTGATAATACAGGAGAAGCAAATTACAATCAAGCCCTAKCAGAAAAAAGAGCAAAAACTGTAGCAGATTATATACTTCCAAAAATTGAGCATGATAAATTATCTTATAGAGGTTTTGGCGATAAAGAACCTATAGCTTCAAATGATAATCCTGATGGAAGACAAAAAAATAGAAGAGTAGACATTATAATAAAATTAAGATAGGCCTGCAAAAAATCTCTCTTTTTTTTACAAGCCCAAATGTATTTTTAT
>NZ_VYIX01000316.1 GCF_009755885.1 Brachyspira sp. SAP_772
AAGTAATATAATAGGAAGGAAAGCAAGAAGAAGACCATTAATGAAAGAACCTATAATACAGCCTCTTCTTCCGCCAGTAGCATTACCAAATACACCAGCAGTAGCACCAACAAAGAAATGCGGTACAACACCAGGTATAATTAAAACGCCGCCTACAGCACCAAGTATAGCTAAACCAACTAATCCGCCTATAAAGCTTGTAATAAATCCTATTAAAACAGCATTAGGAGCATAAGGGAATACTACAGGACAATCCAAAGCAGGTATAGCATTAGGAACAATCTTTTCAGATATACCTTTGAAAGCAGGAATAATTTCACCTAATATCATTCTAACACCAGATAATACAACAGAAACACCAGCAGCAAAAGTAACACCCTGTATAAGAGCAAATACTAAATAATTCTGACCATTAGATAATTCTTTTTCTATATAAGCACTTCCTGCAGCAATAGCAACTATRATATAAATAATAGACATAGTTAAAGCTATAGCAAGTATATTATCTCTCATGAAGCTTAAACCTTTAGGTAATTTTAAATCCTCAACAGAAGGAGAATTTCCGCCCACT
>NZ_VYIX01000317.1 GCF_009755885.1 Brachyspira sp. SAP_772
ATATATAGTAGTATTTGGTGTAAGATTTTTTATTCCATTTTCTTCGGGTATATTCATATCAAACTCTCTAAAATTATTTATGATAAATTATAAAAATAATAATACAATTATAAGTTTTTTTGTAAAAAAAAGCGAATTTTTGGTTAAATATTTTGTTTTAATTTTATTTAGAGAATTTGGCTTTAAAAATATGTATAAAATGTATAATATAAGCCTATTTTTAGAAAAAAAATGCAAAAAAWTTGTGTTTAACGGCAAAAATAGTATTGCGTTTTTTTGGCTGCATGCTATACTAATAAAACATTGATGATAAATAAAAAACATCAATGAGAAACAAAAGATGATCTTTGACAGATATATAAGAGCGTAGATTTTTATAAAGTATTTTCCAATTAAGAAGCGGAAAGTCAGCAATTATAAAAATCTTCACTTGATAAGAAAAGAAAACACAATTAGATTGTGTGTCTTAGAGTAGAAACAATTAAGCGGACGTTACTAAAGAATTAGAAGAAACAGCTTTAATTAGCTAATAGTCTCATTCAAGACGTATTAAACTTAGAAGCTTAGCGAT
>NZ_VYIX01000318.1 GCF_009755885.1 Brachyspira sp. SAP_772
TATATTTTATTTGAAGATAAAAAATATCCATTAGGTACAGTAGAAAGTTATATTTTATTTGAAGATAAAAAATATCCATTAGGTACAGTAGAAAGTACTGCTGTTATAAAAGATAATGCAAAAATAGATAAAGAAACCTATATAGGAGATAATGCCCATATTGGGAAGAATGTAAAAATTGCTAAAGGAAGTGTAATAGAGAGCGGAGTATTTTTGGGAGATGATGTTGAAATAGGAGAGAATTGCATTATACATTCAAATGTTTCTATACATGACAGATGCATAATAAAAAACAATGTTATAATAGGTTCATCTACTGTTATTGGCAATGATGGTTTTGGATTTTTTGAAGTTAATGGAAAGCAGATGAAAATTCCTCAAAGGGGAAATGTTGTTATAGAAAATGATGTTGAAATAGGTGCTAATGTTTGTATAGATAGGGCTACTTTAGGCTCTACAATTATTAGAGAAGGCGTAAAAATAGACAACTTAGTTCAAATTGCTCATAACTGCGACATAGGAGAGCATTCTATCATTGTATCACAAGTTGGAATTGCAGGAAGCAGTAAAT
>NZ_VYIX01000319.1 GCF_009755885.1 Brachyspira sp. SAP_772
CTAGGTTAGCCAATTGGAATTGAGTGTTTTGGAAATTAGCTATTGTTCTTCCGAACTGTTTTCTTTCTTTTACATAAGCTACAGTTTCATCAAGAGCTCCTTGTGCAATTCCTAATGCCTGAGAAGCAATTCCTATTCTTCCTCCGTCAAGAGTCATCATAGCAATTTTAAATCCTTTTCCTAATTCTCCTAATAGGTTTTCTTTAGGTATTCTTGCATTTTCAAATATTAATTCGCAAGTAGCAGAACCTCTWATACCTAATTTTTTCTCTTTTTTACCAACAGTAAATCCTGGAGTGTCTTTTTCTACTATAAATGAAGAAATTCCTTTTAAACCTTGTGATTTATCTGTCATAGCAAATATTACATATACATCAGCATATCCAGAATTTGTTATRAAKATTTTAGAACCATTAATTACCCATTCCTGAGTAGCTTCATCTAGTACAGCAGTAGTTTGCTGACCTGCAGCATCTGTACCTGCATTTGGCTCTGTAAGTCCGAATGCTCCAAGCCATTCACCGCTAGCCATTTTAGGAACATATTTTTGTTTTTGAGCGTCTGTACCG
>NZ_VYIX01000320.1 GCF_009755885.1 Brachyspira sp. SAP_772
CTATAAATAGGCTGAAATATTTCTCTAAGTAAACCCCTATTTAAATCTTTTCCTATAAACACTATTTCAAGTTCATCATCTTCGCTAGCTCCCGTAATAGCATACCTATCCCCCACAACATCATACCTCAAAACCGACTCACCGCACTTTATAAAACCCTTAGAGCGAGCAACATATCCAAACCTTCCATGTATAATGTCTTCAATAAGAACTATAAACTCTCCCTCACTTCCTACACTGCAGCCTTTCATGCTTATAGAATCAGGCATATACTCTTCTGTATTTTTGTTTAAAGATTCTTTTAGAGCATACTTYTCATCTAAAAAGTTTTTTAATATAGCCTCCCAAAAATCTTTATCCTTATTAGAATAATGCTCAGAAATTATATCAATATCTCTATCATTTTTTTTCAATATATTTTTAATCTTCTTTACAAGCTCTTCATTATCCTCTTTATCCTTACTCTCCATTTTTGATATAATAATCTTTGAAGTGTTTATAAGCTGGTCAATGTAAATATCATCATAAGAAGAAATAAAAGAATCAAAAGCATTTCCGTCTATTATAGT
>NZ_VYIX01000321.1 GCF_009755885.1 Brachyspira sp. SAP_772
AAAATCATAGCACTATATATCCGCTTAATATAACATTAGAGCTTATTCAAAAACAATATACATTAGAGCAATATATAAAAGAAAATTTTAATACAGATATTTAAAAAAGGACTTACTCTTATGATGAGTTTGAATGAAATATTAGATGATATTAAAAAATCGTATATCATACTCGACTTAAAAGCAAATAATAAACAAGAAGCTATAAGTGAAATGCTGATATATGCAGAATCTAATGGACTTAGAATAAATATTTCTAAAACTATAGAGTGTATGTTTAAAAAAGAAAATATTATATCAAGCGGTTTAGGTTATGGCGTAGCTTTTCCGCATTTAAGAACTAAAGAAGTTCAGGAAAATGAATTAATATTTGCAATATCAAAGCCAGGTATTAACTATTATGCCTTAGATCAAAAACCTGTTCATCTGCTTACTATGTTTTTAACTCCTATAGATAAAAGCGATAAGTATTTGCAATTATTATCACTTATGACAAAGATATCAAAATTAAGCATGTATACTGTATTATTATTAGAATCAAAAACTCAAGAAGAGTTTAAAAATAAATT
>NZ_VYIX01000322.1 GCF_009755885.1 Brachyspira sp. SAP_772
GCTATTTTGAGGTTTTTTAACATTTTTTTATATTTTTTGTTTTTTGATTGGAATAGTTAATAAATTATATATAAGAGCAGCATGATGATAAAAGAAGAAAATAAATATATATGTAAATGTAAAGAATTATCCATTGAAGAGATAGAAACATTAAAAAAAGAATACGGATTAAAAACACTAAAAGATATAGTAAAGAAGACAAAAGCAGGYACAGCTTGCGGAGGATGCAGAAATCGCTTAAAGGAGCTATTTAAAGATAATTTAAGATAAAAACATTATAATTCTACATATCCTCTRTATGCGTATCTTGCTTCACCTTTCATAAATACATTATTATCTTTATAAGTTAATATCAAATCTCCTCCTAAAAGGTGATTGAGTATAATATTATCAGTTCTTTTGCTAATAAATCCAGCTACACAAACAGCCGAAGCACCAGTACCGCATGCTAAAGTTTCAGCACTTCCCCTCTCCCAAGTTCTTTGTATAACTTCTCCCCTATTAAGAACCTGCACAAACTCTACATTTGTTCTATTTGGAAACATAGGATTATTTTCCATAAAACTTCC
>NZ_VYIX01000323.1 GCF_009755885.1 Brachyspira sp. SAP_772
ATGCGTATAAAAACAAAATAACCTATTATAAAGTTGTACTCGATATTAACGACATAAAAAAAGAAGAATATATTACATTAAGAGATTCTAATAATTCAAAAATATTTTTATCTGTTACAAATAATAATTATAGTGAAAATAATATTGATAAAGATTTGATAAAAGTTTTRGACGGAGACACCATATCGTATAATAATAATSTTTATAGGTTCATAGGAATTGACGCACCAGAATTAGAACAAGTTTACGGCAAAGAGGCAAGGGACTATGTTTCTAATTTAATAAAARACAGCGATAAAGTTTCTATGCTTGTTTCTTCCTATGATATATTTGATAGRATATTRTGTCATGTTTTAATTGATGATGTACCTTTAGCTTATTATATGATAGAAGAAAAATTAGCAAAAGAGACTGTATTAAAATATGGAGATAATGGTTTTAGTGAGATTGCTAGTAATATAGTTTATTTATCTAAGTTTCAGGGCAGGCGAAAGTTTATAGACCCAKCKAGATACAGAAGAGAGAACCGCTAATTTTGTTTAGCATTTTTTAATTATGAATATTAGTAT
>NZ_VYIX01000324.1 GCF_009755885.1 Brachyspira sp. SAP_772
TCCTGAACTCCAATAGTTGAATCTGATGTTTCTACTGTTACAGTATAGTTGGAATTAACTTCTTCAAACTTTTCAGCTAATTTGAACATTAGAGGGGAAACTGAAGAAGAACCTGTTATAACGATATCAGTAGAACTAGAGGCGCCGCCGCCGCAAGAAGTAAGCATGAACATACTTACGAGACTTAAGAAAATCAAAATCTTTTTCATAATATTGATTTACTCCTAAATAGTTTTAATTGCCAAATTAAAAATAGTAGCTCTTAAATTGACACAARTCTTATATAGTAAAATCAAAATTATGTCAATACAGAAATGAAAAATTATKTTGTTTTTTCAAAATTATTTTTTATTAGATYAAAATATATTAATGAAGAGTTTTATTAAATAATAAGTTTTTTTAAATAATTTTTATAAAAAAWTTTCTATTTCAAAATTAAATTAAACATCTCTATATAAAATATTATTTTAATTAATAATATAGAATTATAAATTATGTAAACTAAATTATGTTAATTATCTTATACTCTTCTTTAAATATTAATCAATCTTTTTTATTATCCATTGAAT
>NZ_VYIX01000325.1 GCF_009755885.1 Brachyspira sp. SAP_772
CATTGATAAGCATATATAATGAAATAGAAAGATTATTAGACGAGAGAATAACTAAAGAAGAGCTTGAAGAGGCAAAAGAGAGCTATAAAAGTTCTATGTCTTTTAGCAAATTCAGTGCAAGTTTTGCTATGAATAAAAATGCAAGAAATGAGCTTTATTTTTCAAAATATTTATCTTATAAAGATTTGTATAATACAATAGATAAAATCAACATAAACGATATAAATAAAGCAATAGAAGATATATTTCAAAATAAAAAGTTTTTTCTCACAGCAGTAGGCCCAAAAGGAACAAAGAAAATTACAGATAAAGTAAGTAAGAAATTAAAACTTAATTGATTAATTTTTAATTTTTTTATTTGTGATGGTTTTTCCAACTGATAAGCGTATACGTATAATAGCTCCAAAAGTTCTTAAAAAGCTGATAATACATTCATAAAAATTATCAAAATATAGCTGTTTATGTATATACTGAAACAACTATATTTTATTCATATTCCAAACATATAAAGCKAAAGCACTTGCACTTTTTGGTTCTTTGACGAAGTCCGCACCGCGACCAAAGGG
>NZ_VYIX01000326.1 GCF_009755885.1 Brachyspira sp. SAP_772
CCAGTGTATAGTAGATTTRTTTCCATTAGGAGCTTCATCATAACAAGCACCAGGAGTAAAATGGAAGCTTCCCATAATCTTTTCATCAAACAAAGTATCTTTCATAGGTTTAGTTATATAAGGATTAACTCCAATAGCAAACTCRCCTATATATCTAGCTCCTTCATCTGTGTCAAATATTTTATTTATTCTTTCATTATCATTTGCARATGCATTTACTATTTTTCCATTTTTGAACTCTAATTTAATATTTTCGTAAGTAAAACCGTCGCTATATAATGAAGGTGTGTTGTATGATAAAACTCCATTAATAGAATCTCTCACAGGGGCAGTAAACACTTCGCCATCAGGTATATTCATTATTCCAGCACATTTTATAGCAGGTATATTTTTTATAGAGAATTCTAAATTAGTACCTTCTCCTATAATTTTTACTTTATCAGTTTTATTCATAAGACTAACTAAATTATCCATAGCCTTATCCATTTTTGAATAATCCGAATTAGAAACCGTAAAAGAAAGATCTTCAGTCACATGTGGATACATCGTAGGTCGCTGTCTGTTTG
>NZ_VYIX01000327.1 GCF_009755885.1 Brachyspira sp. SAP_772
AAGAAGCTCCTGCATTTTTCCAAGTTTCATAAATATAATTTTTCACTTCTTTATAAGTAATATAAATTACTCTAGTATTACTAGAAAAAGCAAATGCAAATGGAGTTGATATAGTATAATATTTGTCTTTTACTAAACTGTTAAATAGTTTTATATACTCATCATTAAATGTACAAACTTTAGGCTTCTCTTTTTCAACCTTAACAAAGATTGCAACTGTATCTTTTTTTATAAAATTGTTTGTATGTTTGAGTTTCATCGATAAGTCCTTTAAGAATTCTATAATTGATATTTTAAATATTATATATAATGTTTGTTTTATGTCAATTAATTAATTTTCAAATTCACATAATCTATAGATAACTCATCTTTAGTTTTTGTTATAACTAATTTATACTTATCGCCATAATGACTATAAATCTCAGCTAAAATACTTCCATCAGAAGCTTCTATATTCTCATCTTCCAATGCTATATTATTGTTTTCTAAGTTTTTAAATATACTGCTTAAAGACATATCAATATTATTGGTAATGTTTAGTGTAATTTGCTCTATTTTTTTTTCA
>NZ_VYIX01000328.1 GCF_009755885.1 Brachyspira sp. SAP_772
ATAGCTAATGCAATATTTTATCTTCTGCTTTTAGCAATATCTGAGCATATCAATTTTAATATTAGTTATTTTCTTAGTGCCTTAATGGTTACAGCTTTAACTTCTATATATATAGGATACATTATAAAATCTCCAAGATACACTATTTCAATGGCTATAGTAGAGTCTTTGATTTATATATTCTTGTTTGGAATACTTCAGCTTACTGAYTATGCATTACTCATGGGTACATTAGGGCTATTTGCTGTTATTGCTCTTGCMATGTACTTCACACGAAATGTTGATTGGTATGGTGAAAACAATTAACAAATTTAAAAAATTATTACCGCACGGTGGAATAAACTTTTTTATATAATAAAATTCAAATTATAAGTTTATTAATATAATAAATTTTATTCTGCGTGCGTATATACATTTTTTATCTTTTAAAAATTTAGGGYGGGTGCTAAAAATTCTATATAAATTGCAAAAATATTAAAAATAAAAAACTCAAATAAAACAGCAAATATATAGGGCGGGATTTGTAAATTAAGTTTTTTAATTAATTATTATTAATTCTATAA
>NZ_VYIX01000329.1 GCF_009755885.1 Brachyspira sp. SAP_772
TATGATGTGGCAACAACTTTAAGAGAGTATAAAAACTTCTACCCAGCAGAAGCTTATCATCAAAACTATTATGAGAGAAAAGGTTCTATACCTTATTGCCATTTTTATAACAAAATATTTTAAGTTTGTTTAAAAACTAAATTGATATATATTTATATTGTTTTARTTTTATTGTTTGTATAAGTTTTTTATTCAACTTTTTTGTCGCTCAAAAAAGCTGCAAAAAACGCAAATATTATAGTTAATATTTTTTATAATAGATATCCTATATTATAGTATTAAAGCTAATTAAAAATRCAGCATTTTTGTTTMTTTGYGGCAATACCGAAGGCACTTCCTACGTTTTATAAACTACATGATTCTACTAAGCAASMAAAAAATCRCTATCTTCTTCTCTTGATAAAAAATTTCATAACCTCATTAATATAATTACTAGATGTGTCTAATACTATATTTTCTATAGAGTTTCTTTTCAAAAACTGTAATTTATCTTCAAGCATTTTACTCTGCTCATTTATATAAGCCTCTCTCACATTCTTGTTACCCATATCAAAATAAACAT
>NZ_VYIX01000330.1 GCF_009755885.1 Brachyspira sp. SAP_772
AGATGCTCATGATTCTGCCATGAACATAGACCAAACTGCTTTGCCTGATATTGTAAAAGTGCATAGAAGATGGAGCGGAGACCCTTATTCTATGGTTGAGGGTATAGATGAGAGTTTTGATGCTGCTATGTTTATAGGCTATCATAGTCCTGCTACAAGCGGAAGCAATCCTTTATCGCATACTATGAGCAATGCTAAAGTTTTTAGTATAAAATTAAATGATGTTGTAGCAAGCGAGTTTATGTTTTTTAGTTATGCTGCAGCTTATAGAAATGTGCCTTCAGTATTTTTGTCTGGTGATAAAGGTCTTTGCGATGATGCTAACAATATGGACCCTAATCACCCTAGTTTAATAACAGTTGCTGTAAAAGAGGGTGCTGGTTATGCTACTATTAACTATTCTCCTAATCTTATGATTAAAACTATTAAAGAAAAAACTGAAGAAGCTTTAAAGCAAGATTTGAAATGTTTAAAACTTCCAAAGACTTTTAAGCTTGAAGTAACTTATAAAGAACATGGCTATGCTTACAAGATGTCATTYTATCCTAATGCTAAAAAGGTT
>NZ_VYIX01000331.1 GCF_009755885.1 Brachyspira sp. SAP_772
GTATGCATAATTGTAATAATGCCATTTCTGTTTTAATTAACGGCATAGAATGCAATGATTCTTCTTTTGGCAGCGTTATTAAGTATATAGAAGCTGTACATGTTAAAGTAAGATGAAAAAATTTATTCTATATAATGATTATGCTACAAAAAATATCAAAGATTATAAAGACAATTTCGGTGATTACCTACACACCACTATTAATGAATATGATACTTTGCTTGAATRCTTAAAAATRGCTAACATATTCACAAGAGATGTATATAAAAAATCTTTATATAATATTTTATCAAGCAAAAATAATGATAATCAATCTTTAATTATAAATGCCTATTCTTTYGGATATTTAGTATTTAAAGACAAATTCTTTATAGATAATAACCCTCATCTCATTTTAKATTCTGCTATATTAATTGCTAAAATTTTAAACATCAAAAATATAGATATTTTAATTAGAAGCTACTATAATAAAGAAACATTAATTAATGCTATAGTAGAAGCAGAAGATTTATACAAAATTGAAAGTGAAATAAGTATAAATATATATGATGAAAATAATTT
>NZ_VYIX01000332.1 GCF_009755885.1 Brachyspira sp. SAP_772
TAATATAATCAGCAATTTCTTTTACTTCTTTATTGGCATTTCCCATAGCAACACCAATATGAGCATGCTTTATCATATTAATGTCATTACCTCCATCACCAAAGGCAATGGTCTCTTCTAATTTAATTCCATAATATTCTATAATTTTATCTATGCCTATTTCTTTACCTCCATATTTAGAGTTAACATCTGCAAAAGATTTATTCCATCTGCTAGATTGAGAATTCTTCAAAACATTATCAATTAAATACTTTTCTTTATTTTCATCTACAAAAATATTTAACTGCAAAATATCTCCATAATTGTTACTAATATAATCTCTAAAATCTACAACTTTAGGTACTTTTATTTTAGATAAAGCATAAATCATATTAATAACACTGTTTGTATAATTAATAAATATATCATTTTTAGTAATAATTCTGCAGTGAAATCTATTATTTTTAATATAATCAATTAAAGCAAATAAATCATTTTTATCTAAAGAAACTCTATATATCTCTTTAAGTTTATCATTTTCATTAACACAACAATTACATCCGTTTACAGTTATATATCCA
>NZ_VYIX01000333.1 GCF_009755885.1 Brachyspira sp. SAP_772
GATCAGAAAAACGTTGTAATTACAAAAATACTATTCATAAAATAAAAAATTTTTACTATACAATAAAACATTAAGTATATACTAAAAATTAATATAATATCACAATTAAAACAGTTTTTACTTATTATATAAATTTATAAAGTGATTTTTTTGTTTTCTTCAACCGATTCTAAAACTATACAATTAGCACCAATGATAGAATTTTTGCCTATTATAGTATCCCCTCCAAATATAGAAGCATTGGCATATATTGTAACATAATCGCAAACTGTAGGGTGTCTTTTTTTGCCTTCTAAACTTCTTCCATTAGTTAATGATAATGCCCCCAAAGTAACCCCTTGATATATTTTYACATGATGACCTATAAGTGTAGTTTCTCCTATAACTATCCCTGTACCATGGTCTATAAAGAAATAATCTCCTATATTAGCTCCTGGGTGAATGTCTATACCTGTTTTTGAATGTGCAAATTCAGATATAGTTCTTGCTATTAAAAACTCTTTTTGATTATAAAATATATGTGCTATTCTATAATGAAAAATCGCTCTAAATCCAG
>NZ_VYIX01000334.1 GCF_009755885.1 Brachyspira sp. SAP_772
ATTTACAAATAGAGACTAATTATTCTAATAGTGATACTGCTCAGCTTAGAACTAGATTAGAAGCTTTTGTTGAGATGCTATAAATATATTATTTTTTTATTAATAAATTTTAAGTTATGGAATTAAAAAATGATATATTTTGACAATGCAGCTACTACATTAAAAAAACCAGAYACAGTTGCTAAGGCAGTTTTTGATGCRATAAACAGTTTTGCAAATGCTTCAAGAGGCTCTTATGAATTATCATTAAATAGTGAAAGAGTTATACTTGATACAAGAGAGAAAATAGTTAAACTTTTTAATGGATATAGCCCWAATTATGTTGCATTTACAAGCAATTCTACAGAAGCATTAAACACAGCAATAAAAGGCATATTAAATAAAAATAGTCATGTTATAACCACGTCTCTTGAACATAACAGTGTTTTAAGACCTCTCTATGAAATGGAAACTTTAGGAACAGAGCTWACAATAATAAAAGCAAATAACAAAGGCGAACTAAATTATAATGATATAGAAAAAAGCATAAAACAAAACACTAAAGCAATTATTTGT
>NZ_VYIX01000335.1 GCF_009755885.1 Brachyspira sp. SAP_772
ATGGAATATCTGATGATGGAAAATCTGCTTTAATATATGCTATAGAAACTTCTAATAAAGATATTATAGAACTTTTAATTAAGTATAATGTTGATATTAATATGCCTGATGACGATGATATAACTCCTTTAATGTATGCTGCTAGTGTGGGAGATATTGAAATAGTAAAAAAACTTTTGGATAATAAAGCTAGTATTAAATTAGTAGATAATTTAGGCAGAAATGCACTTACTCATGCTGCTATGAGCGGTAATATAACAATTATTGAACTTTTATTAGATAATGGATTAACTTTAAAAAATAAAAAAGAAAATATTAGCCTTTTAATGTGGGCTGTAATATATGATAATTTGAAATCTGTTAAGTATTTAATACAAAAGGGAATGGATATAAAAGAAAAAGATAAAAACGGTTGGAATCCTTTTATGTTTGCCTGTGCAAAGGGATATATGGATATTATTGAATATACATTAAAAATATATCCTAATATATTGGCAGAAAAAAGTAAAAATAATGAGACAGCATTAATAATAGCTGCTGATAATGAAAAAATAG
>NZ_VYIX01000336.1 GCF_009755885.1 Brachyspira sp. SAP_772
GTGCCGTAATAATTATCATGAACATTAGCCCATTCAATAAAATCGCCATTATCTATCATTTTTTGAAAAGTATCTTTATCTATAAAGTAGTAATCTTTGCCGTCAACTTCACCTTCTCTAATATTTCTAGTTGTATGAGACACACTGAACATTGCATTTGAGTGTTTTGACATATATTTTTTTATTAAAGTTGTTTTACCAGCTGCCGATGGAGCTGTTATTACCACTATATTACTCATATAAAAAAGATACCCAATAGATAGTTTTATTGATTATACAACAAAGCAAAAAATATTTCAAGTTTTTTTCCAAACTTTACATAAGATATTCATTATTTTCTCATATTTTTTATTATTTCTATTGTTTCAAAGTCTAATTTTTCGCCTCTTTTTTCTAAATCTTTTRTTATTATATTTATTTCATCATCATTCATGTTTTGTCCGAATTTTGCCTTTGCTGTGATGGTTTCTATTTTTATTATTCCTATCATCATTGATTTTTAAGCATATTCAAACATTTTGTTTTCTATTGATAAATTATTATTGTCTTTTTC
>NZ_VYIX01000337.1 GCF_009755885.1 Brachyspira sp. SAP_772
TTTTACCAATACATTTTTTATATTAAGAGAATTGCATATATTAATTAATGCCTCTCCTTGGTCATAGCCTATTTCAAAAAAGAAGGCACCATTATCTTTTAAATATTTTTTTATTAAACTTAAAAAAGCCTTATAAAAATCAAGCCCATCATAGCCAGAATATAATGCATTTTGAGGCTCAAGCTCCAAATCTTTTTGAAGAGAATCTTTATCTCTTAAAGGCACATACGGAGCATTTGAAACTATTACATCATATTTATTTTCAGGTATAAAAGTYAAAGCATCAGTATTTACTATATTTATTAGTTTTTCATCTCCCAATATATTTAAAGCATTTTTCTTTATAACTTGAAAAGCCCCTTCGCTTATTTCAATAGCTGTAATATCAATATTTTTATTCTGCTCCAAAAACAACTTTTTTAACGTTATCTGCTATGTATGTTAGGGCTTAGAGGATTTGCTGTTGCTGCCAAGTTTAGCGGTAAATTAAAAACTGCTTCAAGGGCTATTGCTGTTGTGATAATATTTTTAATAAAGATACTTAAATATACTT
>NZ_VYIX01000338.1 GCF_009755885.1 Brachyspira sp. SAP_772
TGTATTAATATGAGTTTAAAAGGTAAAAAGGCTCTAATAGTAGCATTATCTTTCTTTGTAATGTCTTGCGGAGGGCTTCCTACAAAAGATTATGAGAGAGTTACTGCATTAAGAGAAACTGTAAACAAGTATACTGAAATTAAAACTTTTGCTCAAGATGATTATGATATCGCTGAGAAAGGATACGCAGAGGCTGATATCATTATGAAGGCAGAAAACAAAGATGAAGCTGAAAAAGCTAAAGAGCTTCTTCTTACAGCTGAAACTAATTATAATTTAGTTTTAGATAAAGGTTTAGCACCTTATTCTGAAATACTAAAAAAACAAACTGATGAAAATTATACTAATGCTAGTCAAATTAAAGCTAATGTTATGTATGGTGAAGAATATGCTCAAGCTGAAACAATATACAATGAAGCAAATGCTATGTATACTGCTGAAACTAAAGATTATAGAGTATTAGTAGATAAACTTTATACAGCAAAAGAGGCTTATTTAGCTTTATATAATAAAACTAAAGAACAATTTGATAAAAGTGATGAAGCTTTAACT
>NZ_VYIX01000339.1 GCF_009755885.1 Brachyspira sp. SAP_772
AAATTAATGAATTAAAAAATATGCTTGGGAATAAAAAAGGTGGTGGAAATCATATTTTTAAAGAATTATTTCAAAGCAGTATAGAAAAATTAGGGAAATTAGATAAATTAGAGTATTGGAAAAATATAGTTCATTATTGTATTGATCATAGAGATGATAATTTATTATCAATTAAAAATATAGAAATATTATATCCGAAAGAGAAGAATCATATTGAAGGAATAGGTATAACATTTGGAAAATTATATGAAATATATCAAGAACAGAATGTTATAAATATGATAAATGATTTTTTTAATAAAGATTATTCTTCAGATGAAAAATCATCAGATATTGAAGATGAATATATAGAATTTGTAAATTATTTAGATGAAGAAAATATCGAACATTTTGGAATAATAACTTTAGAAAATTACAATTCTTTGGATTTATACAAAAAAATATTTAATAAAGTAGAAAATGATGGTACAAAATTAAAATTCTTTAAAAATGAACAAAATAATATTATAAATAATCATTTGAAAAATATGCTGCAAAATATTATATAATAT
>NZ_VYIX01000340.1 GCF_009755885.1 Brachyspira sp. SAP_772
AATATTGAAATAATACTAATAATAGAAAAGCTTAGTATCAATCTTAGCATTATACTAATTTTTTTCATTATTCTTCCACTACTTGCTCAATATCTTCATCAATTATTACTTCTTCTACTGTTTCAATAGGTTTCAATTTTGGTTTTTTAGTATAAATATCTTGCATAACTTTTTGAGCTAATACTTTAGGAGGCAAAACAGCAAAATCATTGATAACAATATTAAAATAATCTATAGCCTCTTCATACTTATTCTGATAATAATAACAGAAACCAATCTCATAATAAGCCCAAGAAACATCTTTAGCAAAATTATTTCTATCAAAATTATCTATGATATACTGATAGTATGCTATAGCAGTTTTATATCTTTTATTATTAAATTCAGTATAAGCTTTTTCTGCTATGATTTTAGGATACCTTTCTTCTGCATCAACTTTTACAGTTGTAGCACAAGAGATTGTAAATAAAGCAAAAATAAGCAATAAATAATAAGTTTTTTTCACCAATAAAATCCACTATTTTTTTATAGAATAGACTTCATCGCGTAC
>NZ_VYIX01000341.1 GCF_009755885.1 Brachyspira sp. SAP_772
ATATCTTTCATTCAAACTACTGAAGGATACCTTCAAGAGAGCCAAGACATCTTACAAAGAATTCGTGAATTAGCTGTACAATCTGCTAACGGTATATATACTGATGATGACAGAATGCTTATTCAAGTTGAAGTTTCTCAATTAGTAGATGAAGTTAACCGTATTGCTAGCCAAGCTCAATTCAATACTCTTAACATGCTTACTGGTAGATTTGCTGACCCTAATKCYGGYGGTGCTCCTGCTGCAAGTATGTGGTTTCACATGGGTGCAAACATGGACGAAAGAAGAAGAGTTTATATAGGAACTATGACTGCTGCTGCTTTAGGTTTACAAAACACTGCTGATGGTACTACTCTTTCTATTTCTTCTATAGACAAAGCTAACAGTGCTATAGGTTTAGTTGATGAAGCTTTAATGAAAGTTTCTAAACAAAGATCTAATCTTGGTGCTTATCAAAACAGATTAGAGCTTACTGCTCAAGGTTTAATGATAGGTTATGAAAACACTATGGCTTCTGAAAGCAGAATAAGAGATACTGATATGGCTGAA
>NZ_VYIX01000342.1 GCF_009755885.1 Brachyspira sp. SAP_772
TGGAGAGAATATAGATTATTATGAAACAAGAGTAAGAACAGGAAGGAATGAACATCATGGAGAGGTGAGAGTAAAATTAATAGACAGAGAAAAAGGAAGAGATAAAGATATTAACTATTATATAGAAGAGATAAGAAATAAAGTAAATGGATACCCAGGAAGAATAGAATTAAACTCAGAAAATGTGGCAATGGGAAAACCTAAAGATTATAGCTCTATTATAATAGAATTAGTCGGAGATAATTTAGATATTGGTTATGATGTGGCAAGCAATGTTATTAATGCAGTTTCTAAAGTAGAAGGAATAAGAAATGTGCTTATAAAAGAAGATGACTCTAATCATGAAATATTATTTACTATAAATAGAGATTTAATATCAAAAATAGGAATTAGCTTAGATACTATAGGAAGCATAATTCGTACTTCTTTTAGCGGAACTGTKGCAAGTACTATGACATTAGAAAACTCTTTATATATAGATTCTGATATAGTAGTAAGACTTGAAGACAGTACAAGAGAAAATATAGACGGTGTATACAAATTAATGAT
>NZ_VYIX01000343.1 GCF_009755885.1 Brachyspira sp. SAP_772
TAAAGAAATGAATGCTGATAACATAGAAAAAGAGGATATGCAAGAAAGCATAATAGAAAAATCTATTAAAGAAGACAATGAAGGAAATCCTAATCATAAGTATGATAAAAGGTATAATGTGTATGCATCTTTTAAAGGCAAGTCCAACAAATCAATAATGTTTAATGGGCATGTTGACACTATGCCTTCTGGAGATGTTTCTTTGTGGGAGAGTGATCCTCATAGTGCTGATATTAGAGATGGAAAGATATACGGACTTGGTGCTTGCGATATGAAAGGCGGTTTAATGGCTGGTATTATGGCTGTTAAATTATTAAAAGATGCCAATATTGATCTTCCTATGAATGTTATTATTACTGCGGTGGCTGACGAAGAAGGAGGCGGAAATGGTTCTATAGTAGCTGCTATGGGAGGCAAAAAAGCTGATGCTGTTATAGTATGTGAGCCTAGCGACAGAGAGATAATAGCTGCACATATGGGATTTATATTTTTTAGAGTTGAAATTAATGGGGTTTCTGTGCATTCAGGTTCTAAGTGGAATGGAGTAAG
>NZ_VYIX01000344.1 GCF_009755885.1 Brachyspira sp. SAP_772
TAAAGATTTATTTTGTTTAGAATATAGTGCTTATGTAAAATTTGACCCTGTTTACTTTGGTTTTCAAGGCTCAACAGATGGAAGATACTATATTGCTATGAAGGCTTTATTTTAGTTTCTAAATTTACAAAAGAGCTTACCGCACGGTAAATAAAATTTTATAAGTAAATTAATTATAAATGCCAAATTTATTAAATACCAAAACTTGCTCACCGTGCGTTAAATAGATTTTTTTCTTAATAAAAACTTGGGCGGGMGTTAAYATTTCTWAWYARKCAAYAAAAAATAATTTAAATTAAAATTTAAAAATACTCTATAAAAAATAAAGGGTGGGACTTCTAAATAATTTTTTAATTTTATTTTTACTACCGCACTTTTTAGAAATTCTGTAAGCAATACTATATAGCAGTTGACAATCATACAAATTTAATATATACTCCGCAAAAATATCAAGGATTAGAAATGTCTAAAAAAAATTTTATATTAATATTTATTTTTGTTATTTTAATATCTTGTAAAAATACAGAAAAAATATCAAATGAAACTAC
>NZ_VYIX01000345.1 GCF_009755885.1 Brachyspira sp. SAP_772
GAAAAAGAATTAGTAGTAAAATACAAGGAGTCTGCAGAGTATTTCAAAAAAGAAGCTCTTGCAAGAAATGCATTAGTATCATTAACAGCACATCTGTTTGCAGATAATGGATATGCTAATTTAGAAAAAGTTGCTAATCTAAAAGAAGGAGAAGCAAATCCATTTATYATGACAAAAGCACAAATGGAAAAATATTTGAACTCCCTAATAGAAAGAGCTAAATAATAAATTAAAGATATATASTAGATATTAACAAAAAATAAATTATATGCTATCATAGTCAAAAATTATGATAGMATTTTTTATTGTATAAGGAGTTTATTATTATTAATAACATAGGCTATGATATATGCTATACCGCAAGAAAAATATATCAGTATATAGGAAAACAAATAATTAATTTCGATATCACACCAGAGCAATTAATTGTATTAAAAGAACTTGCAAAAGAAGAAGGTATATCTCAAAAAGAATTATCTATAAGACTAGATAAAGACCAAAATACTGTAAAAGCTATGATAGATAAATTAGAAGTTAAATCATTTATA
>NZ_VYIX01000346.1 GCF_009755885.1 Brachyspira sp. SAP_772
ATTGCCATATATTAACAAATCTAAATATACCTAAAAACTTAGTTACAGTTAGAAGCAATGCTGTTTATGGAATACAAATGAAAAAATTAGAATTACCTGAAACATTAACATATATAGATGACAGAGGTTTTTATGCATCTCAACAACTTGAAGAAATATATATACCAGATTCAGTAACTTAYATGGGAGTAAGTGCATTTGGTTCTTGTATAAAGGTAAAGAAAATACATATTCCAAACAATTTAGAGATTTTAAATGACACTGTATTTGAAAATTGCCCTTTATTAGAAAATATAACTATACCTGCCTCTGTTAAAGAAATAAAAAAGTATGCTTTCCATATGGCTCAATCTTTAACAACTGTTACATTTTTATCACCTACTCCYCCTATYATTGCTAGAAATGCTTTTAATTATTGTARTAACTTAAAAACTATTWATGTGCCAAAAGGAAGTAAAACATTATACGAAMAATTAAAAGGTAATGGTATACCAGGCGMTGCTAAAATAATAGAATATTAGAATTAATAAATATTTAATAATGAAGAA
>NZ_VYIX01000347.1 GCF_009755885.1 Brachyspira sp. SAP_772
TTCAAAATTAAATATTATTTTTATTATTTTTTGATAAAAAAAAATATTATAAAAAGTAATAATTTTAATATTTTATTTATTTTTTTTGTTTGAGATAAAAAAAGTTAACAAAATATATATCTAAAATATATTGAATATGTTAAATTATATATATAAAAATGGAGGCTAATTTTATGGCAACTTTATTTGATATAATAGGACCTGTAATGATAGGACCTTCTAGTTCGCACACGGCAGGGGCTTGCCGTATAGGTAAACTAGCTAAAAAAATTTTGGGCGAAGATGTAAAAGAGGCAAAAATATATTTACACGGTTCTTTTGCTCTTACTTGGAAAGGTCATGGTACTGATAAAGCTATTTTGGCTGGACTTTTAGGATATGAAACTTATGACACTCAGCTTAGAGACAGTTATAAACTAGCTGAAGAAAATAATCTTAAATTTGAATTTATACCAACTACATTAAGAGAAGCTTTTCACCCTAACAGTGTTTATATAGAAGTAAAAGGTCAAAATAATGAGGCAAATATTTTAGCTTCATCTATTGG
>NZ_VYIX01000348.1 GCF_009755885.1 Brachyspira sp. SAP_772
AGCCACGGTTAATACAACCATAGCGGTTAATAAAACCTTTTTCATTTTTTTTTCTCCTAAATTTTTTTATAGTTATACCCTTTAGGGCATTAACTCCTAAAATAAAAAATAAATGAAAATGTTCCCACTTAAGAGAACTAATTACTCATAGTTTTAAATATATGGAATTTTAGAAAAATGTCAATATGATTTTTGATAAATTTAGGACAAAACTTTTAATTTGTCTATAAAATAACAACAAAAAACACATTTTTGTAAAATATTTTTTTAAAAAATCATAAATTAACATAATACAAACTAGTTAAAAAATACGAAATTGTAAAAAAATAAGGGGCTTTCCCAAACGTACGCAGACGCGAAAACCCCTCATTTTATTTAATACTTAAAATAATTATTTCTTTAAGCAATAGCCTTTTTCTTTCTTGTCAATATCTGTAATATTATAAGAGCAGCTATCAAGCCTATTCCTATTATATCAGTGTAGAATTCTGGATATATAGATAAAAGACCAGCCACTATAAATAAAATCCTCTCAATAAAGT
>NZ_VYIX01000349.1 GCF_009755885.1 Brachyspira sp. SAP_772
TATTTTGCCATAGATTTATTAGTGCCTAGATTTTTTTTAGCGATTATAGCATCAATTAAAAATGTTGGTTTTATATGATTTAATATTTCACAGTTAGGGTCAATAAGAATAGGAATTTCTTTATAATCTTTATTTGCAATTATATTAAGAGCCTCTTCATAGTTTTTTACAAGTACAGCTTCAATATCTTCWACTTTTGTTTTACCATCATAAACAGCTTCAGATAATGCAACCTTTCTTCTTATAGCAGAGGGGTGCTGCGTCTCTAATATAATAACTTTGAAATGAGCCTTATATAGAGAGTACACAACACCAGTAGCTAAATCACCAGCTCCTCTTACAATTACAAGTTCATTATTAATTAAACTCATAAATTATCTTGAATAAGGAGTATTTTTAAGCGGCAATTCTGTTTGGAACTCGCCGTTAAATTTATAATATGCCAAAGCAACAGCAGGGGCAGTAGGTATACTAGAAATCTCTCCTATACCAGTAGCACCATAACCATAAGGAACACCTTCTTTTTCTATAATAATAGATTC
>NZ_VYIX01000350.1 GCF_009755885.1 Brachyspira sp. SAP_772
TCATTATGACTTTTTAACTAGAGAGATTTTTGTAAGTTCTTATTCACTTGCTAAAATAGATATGTATAACAGAAGAATAAAAACATATCAAAAATTGCTTGGTTTTATGGGTAATGGAGACATTGCTAAAAACGGCATTACAAGAGAAGAGGCTAATGCAAAAATAGAAGAGTATAAAAAGCTTAAAAGAGAAGAAGAAGAAAGAATGCTTACTATAGGCTTTGATATGTCTAATGTTTACTTTGCTATAGGTAATCAGGCTATATTAGATGAGGATTATGAGAGAGCTACAGTKATGTATGAAGAGCTTATAAAACTTGAAAAGCTTATTTATCCTGCTTATTTCAATTTGGCTGCTTCTTATGAATATTTAGCTCGTTCTAAAAATACTCCTTATGAGAAAGAGKCTGAATATTTAAATAAAGCTAAAGATGTAATGGCAAGAGCAGAGAAAACTTTCCATAGAGGTAAAGATATGGGAGATGCTGCAAGGGCACAAAACACTACTTATCAGCAGATAATGCAGTTTAATAATAGATT
>NZ_VYIX01000351.1 GCF_009755885.1 Brachyspira sp. SAP_772
TACCTGCTTTACGATGCTTAGCTATATCGGGAGCTACAACTTTCATCATAAAAACCTTATCTGACCATTGTTCTTTGGCAACAATTTTATAGCCCATAAAGATTTCTCCTTAAAAATATAAAAATTATTTAAATTTATTAATTATTTTCTGTTGTTGTTGTTTCTTCTGCTGATTCTTCTTTAGCAGGTTCTTCAGATTTTATTAAATCAGAATGTTTAGGTATTTTTACGCCAAGTCTTTCTACTAAGCGAGCTTTTTTACCTACTTTATCTCTTAAATAATAAAGTTTAGCTCTTCTTACTTTAGCTTTTCTTATAATATCAATATGGTCAATTCTAGGAGAGTTTACTAAGAATATTCTCTCAACACCTACACCATAAGATATTTTTCTAACTATAAAACTTTTATTGATACCTTTACCGCGCATTGAGATAACTACACCTTCAAATGCTTGTAATCTTTCTCTATCTCCTTCTATAATTTTTACCCATACTTTTACTGTATCACCTATTTCAAAAGGCAAAATAGCTTCTTTTTT
>NZ_VYIX01000352.1 GCF_009755885.1 Brachyspira sp. SAP_772
ACTTGGGTTAATCCTTTCTGGGATATTGTTGATTCATTTAATTTTAGAGATTCTCAAAAAAGGATAGACAGTTTGTTTAAATTAAGTTCTATCAATACTAGTATATGGCATGAATTAGACGGCTGGCAATTAAGAGCTACTTTCTCTATATCGCCTTCTGCTCTTCCTTCAGATATTGCTAGCGGTTCTGTTAAAGGTTCTTATTGGAATAAAGAGTTCTGGATTGAATTCACTCTTACAGATTTTCCTGGTGCTGGTTTGCCTAGAAGAGAATATGACCTCAATTCTACTATTACTGATTTGAGAGATAATAGAACTACTACTACTTTTTAATTTACGGGTATTAAAATGATTAAAAAAATATTTATTTTATTTATTATTATAATATTTTCTAATTTGCATGCTTATGATAATTATGTAAATAAAATATTTAATGCCATTGAAGATAATGATATTAACTATATAAAATATGTATTRTAAAATGATATACAAAGCTTAAAATCAAGGCTTCCTAAGGATTATGAAAACAATTTAGAGGG
>NZ_VYIX01000353.1 GCF_009755885.1 Brachyspira sp. SAP_772
TTTATCTTTAGTTATAGCTTTTTTTATTCCATACTCTATAGCAAAAATCACTCCTATAGCAACAGCCTCACCATGAAGCAATACACCATACCCAGCAGCATTTTCCACACTATGCCCAATAGTATGACCAAAGTTTAAAAACATTCTCTCTTTTTTCTCTTTATAATCAATCTCTACTATATGACCCTTCAATTCACAATTTCTCTTAAGAATAAAATCCATATCAAAGTTATTATTATTATTTTCTAAATATTCTAAAAGTTTTTTATCAAATAAAAATGCATGCTTAATAACTTCAGCCATACCCGCATTAAACTCTCTMTTTGGAAGCGTATTTAAAACATCACTATCCATTATAACAAGTCTAGGGCTATGAAAAGCACCCACTAGATTTTTACCTTCTTTAATGTTAATTCCTGTCTTTCCGCCCACAGAAGAATCAACGCAAGCAAGAAGTGTTGTAGGTATCTGTACAAAATCAATACCCCTCATCCAAGTAGCAGCAGCATACCCAGCCATATCCCCTATAACACCGCC
>NZ_VYIX01000354.1 GCF_009755885.1 Brachyspira sp. SAP_772
ATAATAACTATAATTTTTTTATACATAAAAACCTCCTAATTTTATTATATAAAAAAATATATTAGTATTATCATAAATAACCTTATATAATTATAGTCTAATAAATAGGGGTTAGTAAATCAAATTTTTATGCAATTTTTTTWAAAAAAAAGCCCATTAGTATAAAAATACCAATGAGCTTAAACTATATTTGTAATAAGACGACTAAATTATCCTATAATTCTCATTATAGACTGATTTTTCATATTAGCATTAGCTAACATAGCAGCACCAGTTTGTTGTAAGATTTGTTCACGAGTATAAGCAACCATAGCTTGAGCCATATCAGCGTCTCTTATAACACTTTCAGAAGCGATAGTGTTTTCAGTAGCTATCATTAAGCTTTTTACCATAGATTCCATTCTGTTTTGAACAGCACCTAATTCAGCTCTTTGAGCTACTACCATTTGAATACCTTCATCTATTCTTCCTAAAGCTTGGTTAGCAGTTTCAACAGAAGAAATAGAAATAGGAGTATCACCACCAACTTGTAAGTT
>NZ_VYIX01000355.1 GCF_009755885.1 Brachyspira sp. SAP_772
ATTAAATCTTTGCTTATACTTGAAAATATGCAGGCTGGTTTAAGTTGGAGATGTGTATTAAATAAAAGAGAAGCTATGAGAGAAGCTTTTGACAATTTTGATTATAAAAAAATATCTAATTACGATGAAAAAAAAATTGCCTCTCTTTTAGAAAATAAAGCTATTATTAGAAACAAAAGAAAAATAGAAGCCATGATAATAAATGCAAAGAAATTTATAGAAGTTCAAAAAGAGTTTGGAAGCTTCGATAAATATATATGGCATTTTACAAATAATGAAGTTTTATATAATAAACTAAATTATGATGATGCACTTCCAGCAGAAAATGAACTTTCAAAAACTGTAAGCAAAGATTTAATAAAAAGAGGCTTTAAGTTTGTAGGAAGCATTATAATATACAGCTACTTAGAAGCTATAGGTATTATTAATGACCATTATAAAGATTGCCCTTTTAAATAATAGTTTTTAAAATTATTTATCTTTTCCAGTAATAGCCTCTACTATATTAACCAAGTTTGAAATAGAGCGGTTAAAAT
>NZ_VYIX01000356.1 GCF_009755885.1 Brachyspira sp. SAP_772
TGTTGTTTGATTATGACAGAATGAGTGAGCTTGGTGTAAATGTGGCTTATGCGGCAAGAGAATTGAGAGCGGCATATTCTGGAATAGTTGCTACTTCTATTCAGCAATTTGAGAATAAACTTGATTTTAGAGTGCGAATGGATAAAAAATACACCTACGACACAAATGTATTAAATAATTTATATATGCCAAGCACATAYGGAAGACTCATACAATTAAAAGATATAGCAACAATAGAAGTTACAAATAATCAATCAAGCATAAGGCACTATAACGGTAAAAAATCCATAACTCTAACAACTGATATAGTATTAGGTAAAACAACTGCTATAAGAGTAACTGACTCTGTTCAAAAATTCTTTGATTCTATTTCTAAAGATTATCCTAATATAACTATAGAGTTTGGAGGAGAAGTAAAAGAAACWAAAGAGCCTATGAAAAGCATAGCATATGGATATGTTGTAGCAATTATAGCAATATATTTAATACTTCTATTACAATTCAATAAATTTATTCAGCCTCTTATGATACTTGG
>NZ_VYIX01000357.1 GCF_009755885.1 Brachyspira sp. SAP_772
TATTTTCCTTTAACATCATCACTTGTAAAATCTACTCTCTCATCTCTGCTCTTTGTCTTAGCAATTCTCACTTTATATGAAGAGCCGTTTATAATATTTAATCCCTCTTCATCTTTCATTAAATTTCCTTTTATATCAAATATACTCATATAATGAACCTTTTATAATTTTAGTTAAAAAATTTTATGCAGTTGCCTCAAGAACAACGTTTTCTAATATATCTCTGTCTTCAACTGTTATAGTGCCTTGCTTTATGTTATATCCTTCCAAACTCACCTCATATTGAAGAGTTTCCCCTCTCTTATGTGCATCAAAATATTTATCTTCTCCGTCTATCTTTATAACGGCATTTGAAGGAGTAGAAACAATTTTTACTTTATAAACATTGCCTCTTAAACTTAAATAATCTTTTACCTTTTGATTAACTCTCTCAATATTTCTGAAAAACTTCATCTTCATAACTCCCAGTCATTATTTTAAAATTTATATAAAGAGAAAAACTCACCCCCCTAATAGATGAGAAATCATTAAACT
>NZ_VYIX01000358.1 GCF_009755885.1 Brachyspira sp. SAP_772
TAATTTGCCTGTTATTCCATCTGGAAAATATTATTACAATACTTTACACACAATCATGCAAGAGAGATTAGGCTGTCATTTAAATATGATTAACAGAATAGACAGAGAGACTAGCGGGTGTGTAATACTTTCTCGCGGTTCTTTAGTTGCTTCAAAGTTTTGTGCTATGCTTGCAAATAAAAATAATAATAATATAAAAAAAACTTATATTGCCATAGTGGAGAATGCTAAAGATATAGAAGATTCTTTTACCGTTGAAGGATATATGCAAGAGGTAGGCGATAAACTTTATAGAAGATATCAAATACTTCATAAAGAAAATGTTGAAGATTCAAAATATTCAAAGACAAAGTTTAAAACTGTAAAAAAAATAGGCGATTATGCCATACTAAAAATAAGACTCTACACAGGACGAATGCATCAAATAAGAGTGCATCTTCATTCAAAGAATCTCTATATGGTTGGAGATAAAATATATGGTAAATACGGTCCTAAAGTTTTTAATTCTTTTATAGAAAAAAGCATAATACC
>NZ_VYIX01000359.1 GCF_009755885.1 Brachyspira sp. SAP_772
CTGTCATAAGCAAATATATCATAAGAAATAATATTCTAAACCCATCTCTAAAAGTATTAAGTTTAGAGAAAGAACCTTCCGGTCTGCTTTTATATTCTGCATCCATTTCTCCTATTTGCATACGCATCTGCATAGCAAATATTGTAAGCTCCGCTTCTATTTCAAAACCTCTTGAAGTTGCAGGAAATGTCTTTACAAATTTGCGTGAAAAAACTCTATAACCRCTTAATATATCATTAACATTATTGCCAAATAAAAACTTAGCAAAACCAGTAAGCATTTTATTTCCAAAAGAATGCCCCTTTCTGTATTTACCAGCTTTACGTACAACTGTAACCATATCCAAATCATTGTTAACCAAATAATCTACAAGTCTTGGTATAGCAGAAGCATCGCATTCATTATCACCATCTATTAATATATAAATATCGCTATCAACAATWGAAAAAGCTTGCCTAACAACTTCTCCTTTTCCTTGATACATAACTTTTTTTACTATGGCACCTGCTTCTTTTGCAATATTGTATGA
>NZ_VYIX01000360.1 GCF_009755885.1 Brachyspira sp. SAP_772
TTTGTATATATGCTTAATATTGATGAAAACACAAGAGATTTTTCTGGTGTATCTAATGCTATGTATGATGGTATAGGAAATCCATTTATGATATTCTGCCGTACTAATGGGGCTATGGTTTGGGACGAAATTATGAACTTATATCATAAAAATTATAAAGATATAACAGAATCATTATCCAAAAATATAGACAATTTACCTATAATGATATATCAAAGAGAAAATGAATCTGTACCTATAAGTAAATCTTTTGATATAAAAAGATATTATGATGATATTTCTTTTGATAATGATTATAAAGGCATTGTATTAAGCTCTTTAGGTTTAGTTGCTGGATATTCTAAAAAGTTTGCTTCAGAAAAAAARGCAGCTGATTTATCTGTTACAGGCGGACCAACTAAAGATAAAGAAATATTAAAAATAATTGCTAATATTTGGCAGTGCCCTATAAAAATACTTCCTTCTGGAGGAGCTTCTCTTGGAGCTGCAATAAGTGCTGTACTATTATTAAAAGAAAATATTTCTTTAG
>NZ_VYIX01000361.1 GCF_009755885.1 Brachyspira sp. SAP_772
GATGTCAGAGTCAGGCGAAGAGAATGTAGCCGTTGCTTATACTCTTCTTAATTCACTTAGAGTAGTTGAGCCTAAAAAAGAAGAGGTGGAAGAAAAGCCTGCTATTGTAGCTAAGGGTGAAGAGAGCAACAATGAAAAGGCTGTAAACGATAATTAATTAGAATATAAATTAAAAGGGGCTTTTTAAAAATAAGCTCCTTTTTTTATTTATACTTAAATGATTATGTTTTTTTAATTTTGAGTTTTTGAATATCACTATTAATTTTTAATAATACAAAATATTAAATTTATTTCAAAACTTTTTAAAATATTTGATAATAGTTTTAAAATATATAATTTTAATTCTATTGACAAAAAGTAAATTTATAACTAATATAAAACAATTCAAAAAAGGAATTCAAATATGTTAAAAAGGCTTCTAGTTTCATCTTTATTATTAATATCTTTATTTACTATAAGCTGCAAAAATTTGAAAGACACTATAGAAGAAAATATTATAGGAATAGATAAAACTTAGATCGGAAGAGC
>NZ_VYIX01000362.1 GCF_009755885.1 Brachyspira sp. SAP_772
TTTTAGTTTAGGTGTATTTATATCTTTTCTATTATATTTGCCATATTTGATTTCAGAGCTTCAAAATAATTTTAATAATTTAAATATGATTTTTACATTAAAGGAAAGTCTTGGCAAATTCACATTTCCTCAAATACATTTTATATTTTTATTTCCTACAAATGAAATGTCATTTTTGTACGGAACTAAGATAGATGCTATTATTAATTTTTGGAAATTATATCCTTTTAAAATTCTAGGAATATCATTCTTATTTATTAGTGTTATTTTCTCGTTTGCTTGCTTTTGCAGGGCTTTATAYTTTTATTTTAATAAAAAATATATTGCTCAATCTAATAATGAAAAAAATATTTTGGAAATGTTTACTATATTTTTATTATTTATTCCAATTACTATAATAATTAATTTGCTTGCTGGAGGAAAAATAGCTGTTGTACATTATTTATATTCTATTTTTGCATTATCTTATATACCAATAATACTATTTTTTATTCAGTTTTCAATKAAAAATAATAATAAATTTTTAT
>NZ_VYIX01000363.1 GCF_009755885.1 Brachyspira sp. SAP_772
ATTTCCTTTTTTATTCTTTATATCTTCATTAATAAGTACCTTAAATCTATATATACAATACTGTAAAGCACTGCGTTTATAATCATCATCATCATATTTAGGAATATAACAAAAACGTTCACTTATAAATTGCCGCCATGCTTCGCTAACTAAATCAGACCAATATTTATTAGCCGTATATAAACTAACTAAATCTTTACCAATATAAAAGAAAGTATCTCTATAAATTAAAAATCCTTTATATAAATAAAAAGTTAATTCCTGTAGTTCTAATTCCTCTAACCTTCCTATCACATTACTATGATACCATCTCGAAAATTTCGCATAGCACTAACTAATTCTAATACTTGTTTTTTAGTTAAATCTTCCAAACAACTTTTATCTCCATAAGCTTTTTTGCCGTTTATTTCTACTTCAAACATTTCAAAAATATCATTATTAGCTTTTTTCTTATTTACTTTCTCATAATAACTATTTTCCTCTTTAGCCGTAAGCTCATTAAAACTAATCTCAGCATTTTCTTCAAA
>NZ_VYIX01000364.1 GCF_009755885.1 Brachyspira sp. SAP_772
ATAGGTTGGATGGGTGTTCCTGATACTGAAGAGACTCATAAAAACTTAAGCATTCAATATGGCTGGCAGCATTGTTTAACTGTGGCAAGAGAATTAAGTTTCAAAAATGGCAAACTATATCAAAAGCCTCATAGAAGTTTAGAAAAATTAAGAGAGAAAAAAATATTTGAAAATAARTGTTCTTATTCTTCATTATCTGATAATTTAATTTCTGATATTAACTCTTACGAAGTCTTAATTGACAATATAAAAAGTTCTAATGATTTTGAGTTATTAATTTCTGAAGGTTGTTCTATTAAATATAAAGAGAATAAATTTATATTAGAGTTTCTAAATGATAGAGGAAAACAAATAGGCGGCGGCAGAATAAAAAGAAGTGCATATTTAGAAAAGTTAGAAAACATAAGAATATTAATAGATACTTCAKCTATAGAGATATTTATAAATGAAGGCGAGATGGTATTTACTACTAGGTATTATCCAGATGAATATTCTTTTAGAGTTTCAGGGGATATGAGTTTAATAA
>NZ_VYIX01000365.1 GCF_009755885.1 Brachyspira sp. SAP_772
ACTAAAAAGAGTGAGAGTATTATCAGTGATAGAAGGACATTATAATATGTATATAAAACTTGATAAATACTCTAAAATAGATGCTAAGAAAGTTTCAAAATTAGTTTCTTTAGAAGGTTCTGGAGTTTATTTTGATAAAGAGAATCTCAATCAATTAATAATACCAGTAGTAGATGATAGTTTAATTTGGAAAATAAATAAGGTAACTGAAGTAATATTAGAAATAGAAAGCGAAGAAGAAAATAAAGACAAAAGCAAAGAAAAAAGTTTGGCAGATGCCAATATAGAATCCCAAAGAAAAAATAAGCAAAATAATATAAGAAAAAGAAAAATAATAAAAATTAATAAAAGAGAGAATTAATCTTTATTATTATCATTTTTATCTTTTCTGTTATTAACAATTCTTGTAGTAATAGCATAAATGCAAAGAAGTACAAATCCTATAAGTAAGAGTTTATTTATCATAATTTCTCCATAATAAAAAATCTATATAAAAATAAAAGGTGAAGTAATAACACCCCACCTT
>NZ_VYIX01000366.1 GCF_009755885.1 Brachyspira sp. SAP_772
GATCGGTAAAGCGAAGAGAAGGGATAGAGTGTAAAAAATAGTAATAAATTAATTTTTCAACTACAATCATATAAAAATAAAAATCCTGAAATTTATAAATGTTTATTAACATTATACAAGTTGCATTATAGAAATAATATAGAAAGTACAAATATTATAAATAATAATGTTTTATTAGTATATCAAAATACAATTCATTACAGTATATTGGTAGAATCATTAAATTTATTATTAATAATGGATATAAATAAATTAGATAGTATTCAAGACAATTTTAATTACGATAAATATATAAAAGAATTGTATAATCATTTTGATAATATAGGATGGAATAATTTTATAAATAATTTAAATAAAAGTAATTCTATTAATCTTAAAATTATATTATATTATTATTTTATAAGAGATATTAGTATTATTAAAAATAATAATATATTATTGAATTCATTAGATTTTGATTCTTTAATAGAAACATATAATGATGACAGTGTATATAAATATCTTAAAGAAGATCGGAAGATCGT
>NZ_VYIX01000367.1 GCF_009755885.1 Brachyspira sp. SAP_772
GCACTCTTAGCAGGTACAAATGAACCAATCTGTGCAAGAAGAACTATTAAAGCAGTTTGCCTCAAATATGTACTTTTACCGCTCATGTTTGGTCCTGTAATTATTAGCAAATGCTCATTTTTATTGTCTAAATATGTGTCGTTTGCTATAAAGCTTTCGTTTTTTAAATTCGCTTCAACTACAGGGTGTCTTCCTTCTTTTATGTCTATTATGCCGTCATCTGTTATAATAGGCTTTGTGTAATTTTCTTCTGCAGCCAAACAAGCCAAAGAAGCATAAACATCTATTACTGATATTATCTTTGCCATTTTTAATATAGATGTTAAATATTCATTAACCTTATTACGAACTTCTATAAATATATCATATTCCAAAGCATAACTTTTTTCATTAGCTTCGTTTATAGTCTTCTCATATTCCATAAGTTTGCTTGTGGTGTATCTCTCGCTTCCTACTAATGTTTGCCTTTTTATAAAATCTTTCGGAACTAATGATATATTAGATTTTGTTATCTCTATATAATA
>NZ_VYIX01000368.1 GCF_009755885.1 Brachyspira sp. SAP_772
AAACTCATCCATTAAATTATATTGAGTATCTATATCATGAACATATAAGTTTTCATTAGCATGTGCCATTAAACTTCCATTTCTTCCGCCGTTATAATTAGCTCCATTATCTGAAACTACTACAAAGATAGTATTATCATAAACTCCGCGTTTTTTCATTTCTGAAATTACGCGTCCAATCTGTTCATCAGTATGCTCTAAAAATCCTGCATAAGTTTCCATATGTCTTGCTGCAACTGCTTTTTCTTTATCTGTTAAACTATCCCAAGCAGGTACATCTTCATTTCTTGGAGAAAATACTGCATCAGCAGGCATTATTCCCAATTCTTTTTGTCTTTCAAATATCTTTTCTCTCTCAACGTCCCAACCATGATCAAATTTACCTTTGTATTTGTCTATATATTTTTTAGCAACATTGAAAGGTCCATGCATAGCTCCAAATGCTACATAAGCAAAGAATGGCTCATTCTTAGATTCATCAATATATTCTAAAGTTTTATCAACTATATCTTGGCTTAAATGAT
>NZ_VYIX01000369.1 GCF_009755885.1 Brachyspira sp. SAP_772
GTATAGGCTGCCATATTCACGTTGCTGAGGGTATAGAAGATTTACATGATTGTCTTAAAGACCATGGAAAAAGAGTGGTTGATAGATTATTTGATTGGAAAGTGCTTGGTCCTCATACTTTACTTGTACATTGTATATATGTTAATCCTCATGAAATGGATTTAATAAAAGAAACTGACACTATGACTTCTCATAACCCTGAATCTAATATGGGTAATGCTTGCGGATGTCCTCCTACTATGGAATTGATGAAAAAAGGTATATTAACAGGCTTAGGTACTGAYGGATATACTCATGATATGATAGAATCATACAAMGTTGCTAATGTACTTCATAAACATCATTTATGCGACCCTAATGCTGCTTGGGGCGAATTACCTACAATGCTATTTGAAAATAATGCTAAAATAGCTAATAGATTCTTCGATACTCCTTTAGGCGTACTTAAAGAGGGAGCTGCTGCTGATGTTATTATTATGGATTATAAAAATTACACAGAATTAAGCGATAAAAACATAAACGG
>NZ_VYIX01000370.1 GCF_009755885.1 Brachyspira sp. SAP_772
TATAAATACCTTGTAACAGCCAAAGAAAATCCGCCTTTGATAGGAGTTCTAGGATAAAGAATTATTAGTGGTGTTCTCTKTTGAATAGACATCATTACTTTCTCTTCATCAAATAATATAGGTCCAAGTAAATTAAGTTCTATATTAAGTTCAAATTTATCAACTACTTTTTTTATCTCTTTATATAAATTAACTGCCCAATCTATATTTTTTACTTTGTTTACAACCAAATAAAGTTTCTCTGTAATTTTATTAGAACATATCATTTTTATAAGTCTATACAAATCGGTAAGAGATGTTATTTCAGGATTAGCAACTAAAATAATATCATCAGAAATCTCATAAAACTTTAACATAGATTGAGTAATTCCTGCAGCGTAATCTATAATAACATAATCATATTCTTCAGATAAATCTTTTAAATCATTAGCAAGTTTTGACAAATAAAAATCACTCTCAAACTGAAGAAGTTTTTGTATATTAACTCCCGCACTAATAACATCTATATTAAAAGGACTATTCA
>NZ_VYIX01000371.1 GCF_009755885.1 Brachyspira sp. SAP_772
TAGATGGAAAAGTTTGAGAGAAAACCAAAAATCAAAATATATTAAGTTTTAATGAATTAGAAGCATTGATAAAGAATAATTTTTTAGGCATTATATTGCAAAAGCCTCCAATATATAGTGCTAAAAAAATTGATTGTAAAAGAGCTTATGATTTAGAAAGAGAAATAATATTAATTGGTTTGTGGATAATATTAATGCTATATATAAAACAGCAAATAGAATGAATGAGCTTTCAAAGATATACGGACTTAATACTACAGTTCTCACAGAGGTAGAAGAAAATAGACTTTTAGTRGTTTATCAGCTTTTGGATTCTTCTGTAAAAAATGCATTAAAAGAATTCGATAGAAGTAATATTCAGTTAYTAGGATTATCAGCTAAACAAATAGAAGCTYTAAGACATAATATGAATACTATTTCTGATTTAGTGCTTTCTATAGGAAATAATATATCAAATAAAAAATATAGCGATATTCCAAACATATCAGCTAATATTATTAATATATATTTTAATTCTCTTCAG
>NZ_VYIX01000372.1 GCF_009755885.1 Brachyspira sp. SAP_772
TATTAGCAGATTTGCAGGGACCTAAAATAAGAATAGGTAAGCTAAAAGAGAATATCACTGTAAAAGAAGGCGACATTGTAAAATTAAGCGGACATAAAGAAACTAATGATGAAAGCATAATACCTACTACGCATGAAAACATTGCTCATGATGTAAAGAGCGGTTCATTGCTTTTGATAGCTGACGGTACTATACAGCTTATAGTGGAATCTAGTGATGAGGCTTCAAAACTTGTTGTATGTAAGGTTATAACTGGAGGTACTATATTAAGCAGTAAGGGTATTAATTTGCCTGGTGCTCATGTAACAACAGARGTKYTAACAGAAAAAGATGTTAGTGATGCTTTATTTGCTGCTAAAAACGGTGCTAATTATTTGGGTATGAGTTTTGTAAGAAGAGCAGAAGATGTTATAAGACTTAGAAAGATATTAGATGATAATAATTTTCAGCATGTTGGAATTGTGTCAAAAATAGAAAATACAGAATCATTAGAAAATTTGGAAAGTATAATAAAAGTGTCTG
>NZ_VYIX01000373.1 GCF_009755885.1 Brachyspira sp. SAP_772
AACCTCAGCATAAACTTTATTTACAACCCCAGTTCCTAATATTATCTGATACTGTCCAGAATTAAAAAATACTCCCTTAACACCATCTATCTTTTGAACATCAGAATCTTTTATGCTCTCTCTGTCTTTTACTATTAATCTTAATCTAGTAGCACAGAAAGCAGCAGATATGATGTTTTCTTTATTTACTACTCTAATAATTTCTTCAGCGGTTTTTTTATAATTWATAGCCATAATAAAAATCCTAATATATATGTAATCGGTTACATATTATTTTATCATATTTTWATATACTGTCAACTATAATTAAAAAAAATTTACAAAAAATAAAGTTGCATATTTGATTTTTAATATAAAAGATATATACTCTCTAAAAATACAGAATAAGAGTTCTAATGATGAAAACTGAAAACAAAAAAATAACAATGAAAGAAATAGCAGAACTTGCTGGTGTTACAAAAACTACAATATCAAGATACTTTAACGGCGGATATATAAAAAAAGAAACTAAAGAAAAAATT
>NZ_VYIX01000374.1 GCF_009755885.1 Brachyspira sp. SAP_772
GTTCTGAATATCCCCGTGTATGACTAGAGAGTAAGCATTATATGACATATTAGCTCCAGATATGTTATTTTTTTATATAATCTATGTATAAAATATAAGTGATTATAAGAAATGTTAATAAATTGTTAATAAGTGTRTAATAATTATCAACTTGCTAACTAAATTTTAAAATAAATTTTTTATAAATTTTATTTTTGAATTTATGAAATTTACTTAATTAAATATTTGTTTATAATGAATAAMTTATCAACATGTTATAAAAGATTTTTTTTAGTTTCTTCTTATATGCAAAACTTATCAACATATTAACGCTGTAATAATAACAATAAATTTTTAAAATTTAAAAATATATTATATTAATATAGTATCTATATCCAATACTTTATAAATTGAATTCAAATTTTATAAATTTAATAATTGAATTCATTTATAAATGATGTTGATAAGTTGTTTATAATGTTGATAAGTTTAAATAAATATTATGAATTTGTTATTAAAATTTATAATATAAATTTATAATA
>NZ_VYIX01000375.1 GCF_009755885.1 Brachyspira sp. SAP_772
ATATATTAACATCACAAAGTCAGAAAAAAAATATAATAATGGTTATATATATTCTTATACTTTTCCTAATGGTTCATCATTATATTACACATTTGTAGATAAAATATACTTTTTTAGTGAAAACGTAAAAGCAATAGAAACAGCAATAAATAACATAAATACTAAAAATACCTTAAATGAAATGACAAAGAAAATAGATGACTATAATCCAAATTATATATTTACAATACAATTAGAAAAAGCAAATAGAATATTAAAATATTTTAATGTGCCTCTTAGAAACTGGAGCTATCCTAATAATTTAGTAATAGGAAGCAGTGTAAACTCAAATTATACGCATATAAATATAAGCTTTGATGCAAATTTCAGAAAATTAAAAAATAATCAATAGCACTATTTAAAATTATAAATTATAATTAATAATATTATTTTGTTTATAGGATATATAAAAATGTATTTAAAAAACAAAGCAAAAAAAATATGGTTATCTATAACATCTAATATCAATCATGATAAATT
>NZ_VYIX01000376.1 GCF_009755885.1 Brachyspira sp. SAP_772
ATTTAAAGGCTGATTAAATTTAGTACATGAGAAAAATGTCTTTTCCATATTTACAACATTAGAAGTGTCCCATTTATCAAAAGTCTGATTCAATTTATCACATTGCCTAAACAAAGAATCCATATTCGTAACATTAGAAACGTCCCAATCATTAAGATTCTGATTAAAAGCATCACAATATGCAAACATACTTGATAAATCTTTAACTTTATTTATATTCCAAGTATTTAAAGGCTTATTAAATCTTTTTGCCCTAATAAACATAKTAGACATATCTTCAACATTAGAAGTATCCCATTTATCCAAAGGTTGATTAAAAAATTCACATTCCTGAAACATTCCTCTCATATTTTTTACTTTTGATGTGTTCCAGCTATTTAAAGGCTGATTAAACTCTTTGGCACCGCAAAACATAAATGACATGTCTTCAACATTAGAAACGTCCCAATTATCCAAAGGCTGATCAAAATTAGAACAATAAGCAAACATATTATTCATACTTGTTACTTTAGAGATC
>NZ_VYIX01000377.1 GCF_009755885.1 Brachyspira sp. SAP_772
CCTTTCGATATGAACTTATTTGACACTTGGCTTAATCTATTTAAAGAGTGTCTTGATGAAGTATTTGAAGAAGAGCCTTCTAATCATTATTATGAAGTAGCATGCAATATTGCTAAAAACTTTAAGGCKGTATTATTTAATCAGTAATAATTTAATGGCAGGAGATAAAGTTTTAATAATTTTATCTTTTGCCTTATATTTCTGATATATTGCTTCTAATTTTCTTTAATGTATTTTTTATTATTTCAGCATCATTTKGATTGAGTTCTKTTACTATTGTATCTAAAACTTGATTTTCATAATTTTCTATAATAGGCAATTCTTTTTTAGCCTTTTCTGTGAGATATAATGAAAAAGCTCTTTTATCGAGTTTATTTTCTTTTCTTTTTATAAATGATTTAACTTCTAATTTATCTATCATGGCTTTTACAGTATTTTGGTCTTTATCTAGTCTTATAGATAATTCTTTTTGAGATATGCCTTCTTCTTTTGCAAGTTCTTTTAATACAATTAATTG
>NZ_VYIX01000378.1 GCF_009755885.1 Brachyspira sp. SAP_772
AAAATGCATATGGAGTATTTTTGACATATTGTATGCCATTATCAATATCTATAATACTTATGGGGGTTGATATTAAGGCTTTACTAAAATTATCAAGAGAGCCTTTTGTGGCTATGCTTGTTTCTGTTCTTAGTGTTTCTTTTTTGGCTTTTCTTTTTGGATTAATATTTGCAAAAGAAATAGAAGATGGTTGGAAAGTTGCTGGAATGTTTGTAGGAAGCTATACAGGAGGAAGCCCAAATTTAACTGCTATAGCTACTGCATTAGGAACCAGCAGAGAAGCAATAGCTGCTGCAAATGCTGCTGATTATGTGGTTGGTACACCTGCTGTTATTTTTTATATGTCTCTTCCTCCTATATTAAAAGYATCAAAACAGTTTAATAAAATTTGGCCTTATTCTTTTACAGAAGAAGAACTTGCAAAAGATGATGGACAGGGKGAGTTTTTAGGAAGCAAAGAATGGAGCATTAAAGAGATTTCTTCATTAATAGCAATAGCAATGATAATAGTTGCTG
>NZ_VYIX01000379.1 GCF_009755885.1 Brachyspira sp. SAP_772
ATCTCTTGTTCTTATCTCTTGTTCTTTTACGGCTAACTCAATATTTGGTAATATGTTGTTTATGGCTTTATCTAGTTCTAATATTTGATTTTTATCTTCTTCTATTCTTTTAGCTAAAGTATTTTTTCTATTTCTAGTTTCTTCTTTTTCTTTAAACTTATTTTCTAATTGTATTTTTAATTGACTATACATTTTTCCTATATGAGTAAGTTCTGTTACTATTAATGACACCTGCTTGTCAAGCTCTATAGATAAGTTTCTTGTCTCTTCAAATTTTAATAATTCCTGCTGTTTTTGATTATCTAAATCTAATAGGTTCTTCTCAAGTTCCTGCTTTTTATTGTTAAGCTYTTCAAGATTTTTATTATAATCCTCTAAAGTGATTTTTGCTTTTTTAATCTGATTAACATTTATGCTTATGCTTATCTTTTTTTTATCATCTATAAGTGAATAATATTTTTCTGTGCGTGCCATTTATTACTACATTTTTTAAAATTATATTTTCATTGTTAATTA
>NZ_VYIX01000380.1 GCF_009755885.1 Brachyspira sp. SAP_772
TTACACTATCAACGTTAATTGTAGCAGGATATCCAGCTAATTTCTTTCTAACCATTTCAACATATTCTTCTGTTTCTACAGTTCTTCCATCAGATTTGTCTATTAATTTAGCTCTTATTTGTCCTTTATTTGCATCAGAACCAGATCTTGYTCTTGACTGTATTCTGCTTAAATCTTTTCCAATAACTTCTTCAACATCTTTTCTCATTCTGTCTATAAATGAGCCAGTTTGTTCTTTTCTTGTACCAATAGGCATTTGTATAGTTGCCATTAAYTGACCTTCATCAGATTGAGGGAAACCTTCTTTACCTATAAATATTAAYCCYACTATTATAACAGCAAATACTATACTTATTACTGGTATTAATACTCTATTTTTATGATGAACTGAGTAAGTTAATATTTTTTCATATATATAATTAACTTTAGAGTGGAAATGCTTATCAAAAAATACTTCAAAACGATAGAAGAATTTAGATTTTTTAGTAGTTACTAATCTTGCACCAAGCATAGGC
>NZ_VYIX01000381.1 GCF_009755885.1 Brachyspira sp. SAP_772
GCTTTGAAACATCATTTTACAAGCATACCTATATTACCAGAAAATATTGCGGAGGTGTTGTGATATGGCTATAAGTTTTACTGTTAATAATAAAAAAATTAATACAGAATTAAATCCGCTTACTAGATTAATAGATTTTTTGAGAGATGAATTAAAACTTACAGGYACTAAAGAAGGCTGCGGAGAGGGTGAATGCGGTGCTTGTGCTGTTTTGATGAACGGCAAGGTTGTTAATTCTTGTTTAATTCCTATAGCTTTATGCGAGGGAAAAGAAATTTTAACTATAGAAGGTTATACAGAAACAGAGAAAGGAAAAATAGTAACAAAAGCTTTTATTGATGAGGGCGCTGTGCAATGCGGTTTTTGTACTCCTGGAATGGTGATGTCAACAGAGGCTATTTTGAATGATACAAAAGGAAATCCTACTGAAGAAGAAGTTAGAAGAGGGCTTTCTGGAAACTTATGCAGATGTACTGGTTATGACCATATAGTTAATGCTGTATTAAGAGCTTCT
>NZ_VYIX01000382.1 GCF_009755885.1 Brachyspira sp. SAP_772
GAAACTCTTGGTAAAACTGTGGGTAAAGATGAAAAAGAGGGCAAACTTACCTATGTTAAACAGTTTGGGCTTGAGGGGGCAAAAGAGAAGGCAATAGAGACTTCAAAAGAGGCTATAGATTATTTAAATATATACGATGATAACGAAGCAAAAAATATATTAATTGAGCTTGCAAATTATATAGTAGAGAGAAAATCGTGAATGATAGAAATTAGAGAAAATAATTTAAATGCCATTAAAAAAAATATAAAAGCATATCCTMTTAATTTTYTAGATTTRCTTGAWAGYRSTAAAAAAGAAGATGATATTTCTTTRGAGGTTATTGAAACAAAATCTAAMAACCTTTCAGCAAAAGTTATAAAGAATGGAAAGAGYGTTTTGCTTCATAGTGCTTATGACCCTATAAAAGARGCTAATACTTTAATTAAARAAATAGAAGATGATGTTGATGTGGTATTTATATTTGGTATTGGGGGCGGTTATTTAATCAATGCTATAAAGAAACTTAATATC
>NZ_VYIX01000383.1 GCF_009755885.1 Brachyspira sp. SAP_772
TAAAGGATTTTAATATGTTGGATAATCAAAAAATTAATGCTAGTGAAATAGCACAGATTGGCGGTGTGGGTATAGGTGCTGAAGAGAACGCTTCCACAGAGCCAAGTCAGCAATTTCTTGTTTTTAAGATAGATAACGAAGAATATGCTCTTGATGTGTTAAGTATAGAGGGTATAGTTGGTGTTACTACTATTACTCCTGTACCGGGAAGTCCAACTATCCTTGCTATACCATCACCAACCTCTACTACTACACCAACCTCATAAGAAGCAAAATAAAGAGAACGCTTCCACAGAGCCAAGTCAGCAATTTCTTGTTTTTAAGATAGATAACGAAGAATATGCTCTTGATGTGTTAAGTATAGAGGGTATAGTTGGTGTAATAATGGCGTAAAATAATAAAGGATTTAAATATGTGGGATAATAAAAAAATTATTGCTAGTAAAATACCACAGTTGGGCGGTAAGCAAAATAAAGATGAAGCAATAGAAGAGGGATTAAAGTTGTTGGATAT
>NZ_VYIX01000384.1 GCF_009755885.1 Brachyspira sp. SAP_772
AATCAATGGTTCTTTTACAGTTTCGCCAATAGACGGTATTGTAATTTTTTGCATATAATTTGGAAACACTAATAATAATGTTATTATATACAAAATCAATGCTATTAATAATTGAAATATCCTCTCCATATTAAGAGTTTTATTAATTATAGATTTTATAATTTTTTTATTCGTGTTCATAATAATTTTTATCCATTAATTTTACACATTTGTATTATCAGCATTATCATAGGCTTCTAATATTTTAGAAACTAACCTATGCCTTATCACATCTTTTTTATCRAAATGATGAAAAGCTATGCCTTCTATATTTTTTAATATTTTAATAGAATGCTCCAAACCAGATTTTACATTCTTAGGCAAATCACTTTGAGTAATATCCCCAGTAATAACAGCCTTAGACTTTTCACCAATCCTACTTAAAAACATCTTCATCTGAGCAACTGTAGTGTTCTGTGCCTCATCAAGTATTATAAAAGCCCTGCTTAAAGTTCTTCCTCTCATATAAGCTAA
>NZ_VYIX01000385.1 GCF_009755885.1 Brachyspira sp. SAP_772
AGGCGATATGCTTGAAACAGAAACTCAAAACTCTTCTTTTCATAAAGACATAGGAATATTTATAAACTCATTAAAAAACATAAATGAAGTTATTACAGTCGGAGATAATTCTCAAAAAATAGATAATGAAGTTACATGCTCTAAAATGCATTTTAAAAAAGTAGAAGAGAGTATAAACACTATAATTGATATTATAAAAAACAGTAATGAAGAGACAGCAATTTTAATAAAAGCTTCACTAGGTATGCGTTTTAATATGATAATAGAAGCAATAAATAATATATAAATTTTATTACATGCCAAACATACCAAGTATTGAAACTAATAGATAGTCTGTTATAAGTATTAACATAAAGCTATAAACCACACTAATAGTAGTAGCTTTACCAACACCTTCAGCTCCTCCATTAGTTCTAAATCCATAGAAACAAGAAATCAAAATAACTTCAGCACCAAAAATAGTAGATTTTATTAAACTTCCAATAAAGTCCCCAAGCGAAATAACAGCAAT
>NZ_VYIX01000386.1 GCF_009755885.1 Brachyspira sp. SAP_772
CTTATAAAAAATTAGCATCAATAATTGAATTATTGTAAAAGCTATTAAAAAAGATAAAAGATATTTTAAAAAAGTATTTGGAAGAAAAGAAACATTTTCCAATTTAAGATTATAAATAAGAAAAGTGAGAGGCAGAGTAATTATAATAGTTAATATAGTAACTGATAATATAGATATACCCATTATTTTTTTATTTAYTTTTTTATTTTTTCTATTCATTTTTAGTAATATMCCTATTAATTATGACAATTAAAAAATAYMTATCTATTATTAATCTTTCATTTTTTTATTTATAATTTTTATTAAAATAACACATAATAATATAGCAATTATAAATGGCAAAGCAAAAATAAAAGAAATATTTGCTGAAGCAGAAGMACCKKCAAATTTWAYAGCATAAAACATATAACCATAATTAAAAGATACAACTGTAACCATCATATAAGAAAATAAATATGCTATAATTCTAATAGTTTTTATAATTCTTTGTTTATTATTCATTTTATTAATC
>NZ_VYIX01000387.1 GCF_009755885.1 Brachyspira sp. SAP_772
CCATCATTCTTATCTTTTGGAAGGAGCAGAAGCCTTAAATCATTAATGATATTTTCTTTTTTTTGATTTAATTCTTCTATTTCAAGCAATGCCATATTTTTTAATTCTTTATCAGTGTCAGAATGATTAAGCATTTCATTTGCATCTTCTATTTCTTTCAATACTGTTTTTAGTTTTTTATATTCATTTACTATGTCTTCTATTTCTGACTTTTTTTTCATTAAATCCTGTATTACTCTATTGTCTTTTATATTTGCATCATTTAATTTGTCTACTATATCATTGTATGTGTTTTCTACAGATGAAAGTTTATCTATTATTGACATAAAAATTATTATTCTCCTAAATATTGTTTTTTATTATATATGAATAAAGATATTTATCAACTATTGTATTTTAATCAATATTAATATAAAAAAAATTATTATAAAAAAATATTTTTTTTTGTTTAGGAGCCACAGATATTGCACATTTTTTAGTTAAAAAAAAGTAGGTATTCCTTATAATATAT
>NZ_VYIX01000388.1 GCF_009755885.1 Brachyspira sp. SAP_772
GATACTATCTTCTTCTTTACTATTTATTTTAGTTTTATCATTTATACTATTTTTATATTATGTTTTAGGTTTATTAAAAAATGAACATTGTAGTTTTTTTAAAATTACTATAAGAACTTTAGTATATTATTGTATAATATTTAACCTAGGTTTAATAGTGTCTCAATTATTGTATAGTAAGTTTTTTAGTATGCTATTTTCATCAACTGGAAGAACAGGAATTCATTTATTTTCACTTTCTAAATTATTTTATTATATTAATACTTATACTTTTTATGATTCTTTACCTTATCTAATTATAGGATTATTAATAATAATAGTAATTGCTATTAAAAAAAGATATATATATGATAATAATGCAATAAATATATTAATATTTATTATATTATTTGGAGTTATTGCTTCAATTGTAGTATATATTGGAGGATCACATGATGATATAAAATATTCAGCAAATGGGTATGTATTTATACTTTTTATTATACCATTATTTCTTTTTTTAATAAAAA
>NZ_VYIX01000389.1 GCF_009755885.1 Brachyspira sp. SAP_772
ATGATTTGAAAAATCTATTTTGCCTTTTATTTTTGAATTAAGATTTTCTTTTTTTCTTATAAAATTTCTTTTAAGTCCGTTATTAAGCTCTAATTCAAGCATTCTCAAAAAATGAATACTTGTTAGAGCATCAAGTCCTTTTATTAAAATATCGCCTTTGTAGTTTATTGGAGGCTTTTCAAAATTTATACTGTATATTTCATTAAAACATTTCACAATATTTGAATATGATAAACATTTTGAAAACATCTTCATAAAATCAATATTTTCTATTTTAGGATTGATTATAATATTTTTTGTATGCTCATTATCAAGCCAAAAAGCACCTATATAATAAGAAAGAGTTTTGCTGTATGAATTCTCTCCAAATATATATTCTCTATATTTTGATTTATTTATGCATTCTGTAAGAGAATCACAATCTATATTATTATGCTCATTAAATGAAGCAGAATTGTTTTTACAAAATTCACATTCACATTGATTATCTAAATTATCCATAATGATT
>NZ_VYIX01000390.1 GCF_009755885.1 Brachyspira sp. SAP_772
TGATAATTTTAGTAAAGCCTTAATATCAACCCCCATAAGTATTATAGAAATTGATAAAGGTACACAATATGTAAAAAATACCCCATATACATTATGATCAACAGGAGTTAAGCCTACATTAGTACAAAATATACCCAATAATATAACGCTTAAAGCAGGACCTAAAATCTTACMTAATTTTATTTGCTGCCCTAATAATGCAAGCGATGTTATTAAAAAGATAATAGCTAAAATACTAGCATCACTTTGAAAAAATGAACTCATAAAAACCTCTTATATTTTTTTATTTTTACACAATATTAATAATATAGGATATTTTTATATTAATTTCAAATTTACGCTAATTAATATACTATTTTTTATTTATAAAYAAATAATATATAACAATATTAGMTAATTTTTATATTAGATTTGCTATATTGAGCATATATACACACTATAATATATATTATRATATAAAATTAACTCGTATTTAACAATTGATTTTTATACTTATATATAATATAAT
>NZ_VYIX01000391.1 GCF_009755885.1 Brachyspira sp. SAP_772
ATATTATTGAAGCATTTATCAGGGTTATTGTCTCATGAGCGGATACATATTTGAATGTATTTAGAAAAATAAACAAATAGGGGTTCCGCGCACATTTCCCCGAAAAGTGCCACCTAAATTGTAAGCGTTAATATTTTGTTAAAATTCGCGTTAAATTTTTGTTAAATCAGCTCATTTTTTAACCAATAGGCCGAAATCGGCAAAATCCCTTATAAATCAAAAGAATAGACCGAGATAGGGTTGAGTGGCCGCTACAGGGCGCTCCCATTCGCCATTCAGGCTGCGCAACTGTTGGGAAGGGCGTTTCGGTGCGGGCCTCTTCGCTATTACGCCAGCTGGCGAAAGGGGGATGTGCTGCAAGGCGATTAAGTTGGGTAACGCCAGGGTTTTCCCAGTCACGACGTTGTAAAACGACGGCCAGTGAGCGCGACGTAATACGACTCACTATAGGGCGAATTGAGTGAAGGCCGTCAAGGCCTAGGCGCGCCGGATCCCCCGGGCCATACT
>NZ_VYIX01000392.1 GCF_009755885.1 Brachyspira sp. SAP_772
TTTTTAATTATAAATGATTTTACTGCWGGAAGATTTACAAATATTCTATCTTCTTTTTTATTTGTTGGAGTATCAAATATTAATGCTACTCAAGGCTATAGTATAGGAGATACTCTTGCTTATAATAATAATATTAATTTGACGGTAAGAGTTTATAAACAAATAAAACAGCCTAATATGTTTATAGCTTTTAATATCATTCCGCTTGTATTAAATAAAATAACGAGAGAATGGCTGTCAARTATTATAGAAAATGAAGGCAATTTTACTATAACTAATATYAATATGAGTAACGCAGAGCCTRCTTTTGATTATGGTAATACTAATTCAATATATGATTTTTCTTCTATAAGAGGTCTTATAGTGGAATTAAATATAAATTTTCAATTTTTAAGTAATAATGAGGATAGTTAAAAAAATCACCATATAATAAAAAATAATAAATAAAGGAGGAAAGTAAATATGAGTATAACAACAATGAACTTTTATAATACTTTATGTAATAAT
>NZ_VYIX01000393.1 GCF_009755885.1 Brachyspira sp. SAP_772
AATATGTATAAAATAAAATTTATAATAATTACATTCCTATTTATATTTAGTTTATGTAATGCCCAAAACAATAATAATACAAAAATAAAAATTACTATAAATAATCAAGTATTGGAAGGCGTTATATACGACACAGAATTATCAAAAGAGATAATGAATATATTTCCGCTTACAGTTTCTATGATAGGTTATGCAAACAGAGAATACTACGGTTCAATAGACTATAGACCAAAAAACATAACAAAAGGACAATTCAATTTTCAAAATGGAGATATAACATACTGTGCTAGAAATAATTCATTAGCAATATTTTATTCTCAGTCAGATAATCCTAATCTTACTATGGAAGTTATACCTATTGGTAAGATTACATCAGATTTAAAAGTTTTTCATAATTTATATAACAAYGGACAAAGAAGAGTTAATATAACTTTCAGTTTAGAAAATTAATTACAGTAAAGGAGTATATATGAAAAAATATATAATTATAATTTTTTGTTTGGCTTT
>NZ_VYIX01000394.1 GCF_009755885.1 Brachyspira sp. SAP_772
AAAAAGATTTATACGATAGTTAGTTTATTGTTTTATTTATATTTATTATTTGTATAAAAAATATGAAAAAACCGCTTATAAATAGTTTCAAAATATAAAAAAATGTATAAACTTATATATAGATAATTTTGAAAAATAGTTTAATATATTTTTATATTATAATGAATAAGGTTTATCTATATAAGTTGTTATATTTTCTTTATAGAATAATTAGTAAATTATATAGTAAAAAATTATTAATATTCATTAAGGAGGCTTTATAAATGGATAATAATTTAATATTATATAATAATGGGCAATATGAATTATCTTTTATAGAACATAATGTAGAAGAAGTTACTATAAATCAAAGAGCTTTTGATGGATATATTAATGCTACAGCTTTATGTAAGGCTTGTAATAAAAAAATTAATGATTATTTAAGATTAAATAATACAAAAGAATTTTGTAAAGAATTAAGCTCCGAAACGGGAATTCCCGTTTCGGAACTAATACAAGTGATAAAA
>NZ_VYIX01000395.1 GCF_009755885.1 Brachyspira sp. SAP_772
TGATACTTCTATTAAATAATATGAAAATTGTTTGCCGTCTTTAATAATAAACTCTTCTTTTAAAGAGTGTAATAATGGTCCAATTACTTTATACATATCAAATACAAACTTAGCAAGCGTGTCTGTTAGAGCACCTGTTTTTAAATCTACAAAATGATACTTATTATTTTGTATTCTTGCAGCATATTCCTGCAAACGCACTTTTTCTACCAAGCTTGGAGTTCTTATATTAAAGAAATTGTATTTTATATAATCTAAAACATTCATATTATTCTATATACTCCTAATATTCTATTAAATAAAATGTCTATATATAAGAAAATTATTAATCATCAGCGAATAAATCTATAAAAACAATATATAAAGCACAAATTTCATCATTATCATCATAACCAAAATATGAAGGATAAAAACCATCACCATATCCGCTTTGAAATAAAACTATATTGTATTTGCTTTCTGGTATATTAAAATTAAGCCAATCACCATATTCACTTTGATATTT
>NZ_VYIX01000396.1 GCF_009755885.1 Brachyspira sp. SAP_772
TTTTAAATTCGGTACACCAAGCATAATATCAATGCTAGTTGGTGCATTATATAACATAGTAGACCAAATATTTATAGGACAAGGAGTAGGCMTAAATGGAAATGCAGCCACCAATGTCGCCTTTCCTCTAACAACAATATGTGTTTCTATATCATTATTTTTAGGTCTTGGAGGAGCTTCTTCATATAGCCTCTTGCTTGGAAGAGGAGAAAGAGAAAAAGCAACAACTATTATAGGAAATACAATATCTTTGGCATTTATTTTTAGTATTATACTAACTATAATAGTAAAAGTATTTGTAAAAAAAATAATGTATATGTTCGGCTCTACGGAAGAGGTATTAAGCTATGCTATAAAATATAGTTCAATAACTTCTACTGGTTTTTTGCCGTTTATATTTTCAAGTATGATGAGCCATATAATAAGGGCAGATGGAAGTCCTAGATATTCAATGATGTCAGTATTGAGTGGAGCTATTGCCAATACTATATTAGACCCTATATTT
>NZ_VYIX01000397.1 GCF_009755885.1 Brachyspira sp. SAP_772
TGGATTTATACCATTTGAATTTGAAAAGTCTTTTAGCTATGTTAAAGTTTATTCTTATAATGGACTTGATGTAAAAATTAAAGGCAGAATAGACAGAATAGATTTAAGTTACAATGATGATAAAACAATAAATGGAATAAGAATCATAGATTATAARGGAAGCAGCTACAATATTAAAAAAATTAGTAACTCTGATAATTATGATGATATAATTAATAATTACTTACAGCCTTTATTATATTTAAAATATGCTATAGAAGAATATATAATTAAACAAAATAAAAATATTGATGTATTTAAACAATTAGAAAAATGCGAATTAGGTTTTAGTATTTAYAAAGAAGAGAATGTAGTAAATAAAGAAAATAATTATATCAAATTTGATGATAAAGAAACAATACTTACTATATTAGGATACAACGGAGAAAATATACTACATAATTATTTTGATAAGGTATTAAGACATATTGCAGAGGGAGAATTAATTTTTATAGCAGGTGAAAAT
>NZ_VYIX01000398.1 GCF_009755885.1 Brachyspira sp. SAP_772
GCGAAATTCTGCGTGCGGTGGAAGTGACCATCGTGGTGCATGATGACATTATTCCGTGGCGTTATCCGGCGAAACGTGAGCTGCAGTTTGGCGAATGGCAGCGTAACGATATTCTGGCCGGCATTTTTGAACCGGCGACCATTGATATCGATCTGGCCATTCTGCTGACCAAAGCGCGTGAACATAGCGTGGCGCTGGTTGGTCCGGCAGCGGAAGAACTGTTTGATCCGGTGCCGGAACAGGACCTGTTTGAGGCGCTGAACGAAACCCTGACCCTGTGGAACAGCCCGCCGGATTGGGCGGGTGATGAACGCAACGTGGTGCTGACCCTGAGCCGTATTTGGTATAGCGCGGTGACCGGCAAAATTGCGCCGAAAGATGTGGCGGCGGATTGGGCCATGGAACGTCTGCCGGCGCAGTATCAGCCGGTGATTCTGGAAGCGCGTCAGGCGTATCTGGGCCAGGAAGAAGATCGTCTGGCCAGCCGTGCGGATCAGCTGGAAGA
>NZ_VYIX01000399.1 GCF_009755885.1 Brachyspira sp. SAP_772
CTGCCTTTAAAAGCACCATATTTAATAACAGCCTCTTTAGCATATTCAGAACAAGAAGGAATATACCTGCAAGAAGGCCTAAGATATGGTGATATTGCTTTTTGATATATAAAAATTAAAAACAATAATATTTTCTTAAGCATAAAAAACTATATCCATCAAATCCTATAAAACAACTTCATTAACTCTTTTTTATAATCCAAAAATGAACGGGAAATATATCTATTAATAATGATAAAATAATCATACCCTACAGGTATATTATTTTTTTCTGTTCTATAGATTTCTCTGACAATYCTTTTCGCTCTATTTCTTTTTACGGCATTAGTTTTATTTTTTTTTATTGTTACAACAAACCTAGAATATGAACGATTATTTTGCAATGCAAGTATAGTAAAAAAATAATTACTATACTTAAGCAAACTAGAATTATCATTTTTTTTAAAAAAGCAAATTATATCTTTTTTACTTTTAAGTTTTTCTTTACGATATAATTTAGATCGG
>NZ_VYIX01000400.1 GCF_009755885.1 Brachyspira sp. SAP_772
CATTATTGCTTTTTATCTCTTTTAATATACMTTCAAAATGTGCTAGCTTATTTGTAACATTATGCATTATGCCTTCTTCTGGTATATATATAGGTTCATTGCATATAGGACATATTGCTTTTTCTGATTTATCTTTCATCTTATTGCTAAGATAGATTTTTTCATATTCTTCTATAGTTTTTTTATTTCTATATTGATTATGGTTATTTTTTTTTCTGTTGTTGTAAGAATTATTATCTTTCTTTTTTTTGTTGTGAAAATTATTATAGTTATTTTTAAATCTATTATTGTTATTTCTTTCAGCCATTACAAAACCTACAATTACAAGCAATATTAATATTACTGTAATATCAATATTGCTTATATATTATTAATCTTCGTCGTCAAAATCGTCATCATCATAATCTTCATCGTCGTCGAAATCATCATCATCGAAGTCATCATCATCAAAGTCATCGTCAAAATCATCATCAAAGTCTAAATCATCATCATAATCATCATCAA
>NZ_VYIX01000401.1 GCF_009755885.1 Brachyspira sp. SAP_772
ATAAATATTCTAAAAAACATGATTTACTTAATTTAATAAGAGATTTTATAACTTATCGTCGTCGTTACATAAGATTTGCATGGATAGACGTATAAAATTATTATGGAGATATATAAATATTTATGAAAGATATTATTTTTAATTTAATATATAAAATCAATATACCAGAAAATGATTTATTTAGAATGGCAGCATTATTTTTATGCTCTTTTATAATAGTATTTTTAATATTGCTTTTAATTAAAGGAATTGGTGAAACAGTAGTAGATGGTGATAGTGTAATAGGTTTGGCAATAGCTATAATATTAATAATAGTGTTTTTTGTAGTATCAGGATTTTTTATAATAAAAAATATTGAAAATACTTATGAATATATATTTATAGCCATTGGTATTATAACGGCATTATTTAATTTGAATGAAGATAACATAAAAAAGACATTGCTTGTTGCTTTTGTATTTTTTCTTATACTTTTATATGCAGCGTTTTTTAATGCTCCG